>JAZDOH010000030.1:0-30620 GCA_043798815.1 Candidatus Peregrinibacteria bacterium
GTTTAATATTGAGCACGGTTTCGTGTTTAAAGAACGTGAGCACCAGGGTAAGCAATCCGCTCAGGACGAATAAAACGATGTACAGAATAACCACGTTGAAAACAAAATAAGCCGCACCAACGAGGAACGGGCTGGTTAGAAGCGGCTTGAAAATTTCATATTCCGCCAGCCGTGGCAAAACATTTTGGTAAATGGCTTTATAACCAAATACCGGCAACATGGAAAATAACCCGATTCCGAAGATTTGAACCATCACGCGCAATGGCAGAGGGCGATAATCATGCCTGTAAAAAAAATATCCCCACCCGAAGGTTGCGAGCACGAGCCCAACAGCGTAAAATGCAGTTTGCATTTTTGAGATTTTTTGATGTTCAGCTAACAGATAATTATAGCACATATTCGCTAAATTAACAAGTCCCACACTCAGAATGAACACCCATCGTTTTCTCGTCACCGGCCGGCAGAAACTTGAGGGGCAAGTGCGCGTGAGCGGTTCCAAAAACGCGGCTTTGCCGATTTTGGCGGCGGCTCTCCTTACATCAGAGCCTGTTACTCTCACCAATGTGCCGGATATCGCGGACATAGCGACCATGGAACATATCCTCCATTTTTTGAATGTTAAAACCGATCGGGAAGGAGATCGCCTTACGGTGCACGCCCAAACGGTGTCGAATGTGAAAATCGAACATGAGTTGGTCAGCAAGCTTCGCGCTTCCGTTCTCTTGTTGGCTCCTCTGCTCGTCCGCAATGGAGAAGTAAAACTGGCGTATCCTGGCGGATGTGTCATCGGCAAGCGGCCGGTGGACGCGCATTTATTCGCCCTTGAAGCGCTGGGAGCCAAAGACCTTGATGGCTCTGATTTATTACATTTGAAAACGGACTCATTGGTTGGTGCGGATTTTACGATGACGGAGGCGAGCGTGACTGCCACCGAAAACGCGGTGATGGCCGCGGCACTAGTCAAAGGCATTACCACCATTCGCTTTGCCGCCGCGGAACCTCATGTGCAGGATTTGTGTCATTTTTTGGTTTCGATGGGCGCCAAAATCAACGGGATTGGCACGCACACGCTCGTCATCGAAGGGGTAAAAAAATTGCATGGCACCACCTATCGCATCACTCCCGATTACCTGGAAGCCGGGACTTTGGTGTTGGCCGCGGCCATTACGGGCGGCACGGTGGATGTGCTGGACGTGAATCCTCATCATCTCGACATCTTTTGGCAAAAGCTTCGCGAAGTAGGCGTGCATTTTGAGCTGGGACAAGACATGGTTCGCGTTCTTCCTTCGCATCACCTCAAACCCGTTCGCCTGCAAACCGCGGTGTTTCCCAGTTTCCCCACCGACTTGCAAGCTCCTTTTGCCACCCTGCTCACCCAAGCCGAGGGAACGAGTTTTGTTTTTGAAACGCTGTTCGACGGCCGTCTGCAATATCTGTATGAATTGGAGAAAATGGGCGCCAAGTTCAAAGTGCTGAATCCTTACCAGGCGGAAGTGATGGGTCCGGTGCCTCTCAAGGGCGCTTCGGTTACCAGTTGTGACATTCGCGCCGGAGCCGCTATTTTACTCGCCGCTTTGGCCGCGGAAGGCGATACGGAAATTTCAAACATCTACTACATCGATCGCGGTTACGAACGATTCGACGAAAAACTACGAAGTTTGGGGGCGAAGATCAAGCGGATCCGGTAAGTCAAAAGCGCTTTCAAAAAGATCGTTTTTTTGGTATAATATATAGATTAATCAAAAGAAATGCTTTTTTATTGTCGATTTTCGTTTTCCTCCGGCTTTCAGCCCCAGCGGTTGACGCGTATCGAAGAAGCGCTACCCGCTCCCGATACCCAAACGGTTGAGGCACGCTTAAAAACCGTCCAAGAAGACGTCACTCGATCCATTCCCCGGCGCGCTCAAATCACTCGCAACCATTTGGAAGAAAATGGGCTTCAGCCTCTCGATGTGGGGCTGGGCTCCGTTGATGTCAACGATAATGATGCCATGGTAAAGGCAGTTCTTGAATTGCAGATACAGCTATTTCCAAATGATCCCACAGAACAAGATGGCATGTTCGGTCAGCGAACCTACTTAAAGTACAAAGAAAAATTAGAATCATTGTCAACGGATGCCGTCAGGGCCAAACTTCAAAATTTAAGGATTAAAATTGATCAAGGTCGAGAAGCGCTTCGCAAATGGGACGGCGATATGGTGGTGCATGAAGTTAAAGAAGATAATGCAGACATTGTTAAATGTGGCATTACAGCGGACGTCATTCAAGCGGCGCAAAACGACTGCAAAAAACCATCTTCCATCGATGATCTTGCAGCCAAGGAAAACTTTAATAAAGTGGTGCAATACGCGGCCAAAGTTACCGATGTACCCCCCGCCCTTATTACGGCTATCACTTGGGCGGAAACCGGTGGCACTTTTTCTCAGAAAGGCTTTGGCGCTTATCAAGAATTGGGCATGGGGCATTTCCTCAAGCGCTATTGGCGTGAGTATACGTCTGACAAGCGGTTTGTGGATGCCATGAAAAATGTCACTACCATGGATGATACACAAATCAGAAATATTGGCAGGGCGCGAAGCATCGTGGCAGATCTAGTGGCCATTGGCATTAAACTCAAGGAGACTGTCACAAGGTTGAATATTGATTTTGACTATTCTACCGACGTGAGTGCGATGAGCAATGAAGATTTAATGAAAATTCGTTTCCACTACTATGCGCCGGGCTATGCCTACGCGCTTTGGGTAAACAATACGCATGGCGAGAATTATCTTACCGCCGCCCAGCATTCTTATGATGGGGTCAAAGGCAATTTACAAACTCGTTTTGCCGATAAAGCCAAACAAGCTTACGAAAAATTGAAGCCAATTCAGTAAACTCATTTGAGCCCAGCGCCAGGTTTTGTTAGACTGCTTGCGATAGTTGTTTTTTATGCAAGACAAAATTCATCAACTCAAGGCGCAAATGCTGCAAGCTCTCCACGCGGCTCCTGCGGAACCGCAGGTGCGTGAGGTGGAAGTCCGCTATCTTGGCCGCAAGGGGTCGTTCAATGAAATCATGAAAGGGCTGGTAGGGTTGAGTGATGAAGAAAAACGCACGGTGGGAAAGCTGGCGAATGAAATCAAACTCGAACTGGAACAATCGGTTCTTCGCCGGTTGGAGCAACTGGAAGGGGAGCGCATGGGCAAATTGGCGGAATTGGAATGGATCGACGTCACTGTTCCCGGCAAAAAGCCGGTGATAGGGCATCGGCATCCTATTTCCAAATTCATCGATGAGATCGAAACGGTTTTTGGGAAAATGGGATTCGCGGTGGCCGAGGGACCCGAGGTGGAACAGGAGCATTACAACTTCAATCAACTCAATATCCCTGCCGACCACCCCGCGCGTGACACACAGGACACTTTTTGGATTAAGAATCTTGATAAATATCTCCTGCGCACACAAACTTCCCCCGTGCAGATCCGCTACATGGAATCCCATAAACCTCCGATTCGCATCATCGCACCGGGCAAAACGTTTCGCAAAGACAGCGACGCCACTCATTCGCCCATGTTCCACCAAGTCGAGGGGTTGATGATCGATGAAAACGTCAGCATGGCCAACCTGAAGGCCGTCATCACGCACGCGTTGCAGCAGATCTTTGAAGATCCTTCCATCAAAACCCGTTTCCGTATCAGCTTTTTTCCGTTCGTGGAACCAGGTATGGAAGTCGACTGCACTTGTCCCATTTGCCATGGCAACGGCCGCCTGCCCGATTCCACTCCCTGCCGCCTCTGCAAACAATGCGGGTGGCTCGAAATCGCCGGCTGCGGCATGGTGCATCCGCAAGTGCTCAAAAACGTTGGCTATAATCCCGAAAAATACACCGGTTTTGCCTTTGGCATGGGTCTGGATCGCATGGTCATGATCAAATACCGCATCCCTCATCTTCGTCTGTTTTTTGAAAATGATTTGCGGTTTTTAAGGCAGTTTTAAATAGCTATTGCCAAAAAAGGCAAAATTTGGTTAAATGACTTCCCTTAATCATTTTTTTATGTACAGAGATTCTAGAGACTCCCTAAATATTGAACTGCCAACAACTCCTGATGGTACATCTATCCATCCAATCAATTCACGATTTGTTTATCGATTACCGCGAGATTTAATTGATTTAGCTGAAGTAGTAGATGGGATGCGAGTTTTAACAAGGAGCGTTATTGAAAGATTCGGATTATGTGTCGTACAGGAGAGAGAAGCAACTGATTTGGCTACATTTACGCGAAACAACGTTAGATACATAATATATTTTCAAGGTTTGCAGTGCGCTAAACGTGGAGTACAGTTTGTAAATCTGGTAAATTTATCTTTGAAAGAAGAAGAAGAAGAAGGCGCAAAATTTGTTGGTATGGAAGCAAATGGAGATGCAAGATACGAATATCCAGGGGTCGTAGGTGGTTCATCCATTCCATTAACACAAGTTCAGATTCAGCCATTTCTTCATGATGGTAAACCAACACCAGAGTCCGCCTTTATTCAACCTTGTTATTTCACGATTTCGGATGTCAGCACTCCAGCCGCACCTCCAGCGCAAAGATAATATGCCAAGATCTCTATGCCTTATTTAATTGAAATTGGTCGTGCAATATGATCTTTTGGTATAGTGGTAGGGTAGCTTGTAGTTATGAAGAATCTCTATACCATTTTAGAGCTGAAACCCGGTGTGTCGCCTGAGGATATCAAGCGGGCTTATTATTTACGAGCCAAGCAGTATCATCCGGATTCCGGAAATAAGGCGGAATTGAAAAAGTTTTATGAGGTCACGGAGGCGTACCAAATTCTCTCCGATGTTGCCCGGCGTGCCGCGTATGATGAGACACTGAAAACCGGAAAACTTGAAAAAACACTGTTGAATCAAGAACCCCTGGAAACTCCCCTGGAATACAGCCGCCCGACTCATGGACAGGATTTTGCCTATCGTCATGAGGAAATGACCCATTTCCGTTCGCGCTTGCTGTGGATGGCCTTTTTTAAAGTGCTCATCACAATCATCGTGTCCGGCGTGATTGGCAGCACGTTCGCGATTTTATTCGAAAGCTCGCGATTTCTGGGAAGTTTTGCCGGCGCCGCGTTCGGATTGATTTGGGCGGTTCATCATCATTTTGACGTCGCTTCTTTCATTCCCTCAGCTGCTCATTACCGGCTGGCCCGGTGGGGCGGGATTTTGGTGATGATTTTGAGCGCGGGATATTTTGCCGCCTTATTTTTAAAAAGTTTGTTGGCTTAGCGTAATGGGGAGTGATATAAATAGATCATGAAAACAATTTTTATAGGAACCGATCACGCAGGCTTTGATCACAAAGAAGCCATTAAAAAGTCTCTTTTAGACGCCGGTTACACGGTGGAAGACAAGGGCGCTTTTAAAAACGACGCAGAGGATGATTATCCTGATTTTATTTATCCCGTGGCCAAGGCGGTGTCTGAAGATTTGGAAAACCGTGTTGGGATCGTTCTCGGCGGTTCCGGCCAGGGGGAAGCAATGGTGGCCAACAAGGTCAAAGGCATCCGCGCCGCTATCGGATTTAGTGAATGGGCCGTACGAATGTCTCGCGAACACAATGACGCCAATGTGCTCTCTTTGGGGGCCCGTGTGGTCAGCCCCATAGAAGCGGTTCGTTTTGTCCACTTGTGGCTCAATACCCCTTTTGAGGGGAAGAATCGTCATCAGCGCCGGATCGATAAAATCAAAAACATCGAAAACAAAGTTTTTCAATAATGCCCAAACTCAAAATCACCCCTTCGATCCTCGGCGTTGATTACGGTCGGATGAACGAGCACCTAAAAGAACTCGAATCTTTTTCCGACTGGTTCCATGTGGACGTGATGGACGGTAATTTTGTGAACAATCTCACGGTTGGGGCTCCGGTAGTCGCGCGGATCAAAACCAAAGTGCCGCTGGACTGCCACCTGATGATCAACAATCCCGGCAAATACCTCGAAGACTTCGCGAAAGCGGGCGCCTACTCCATCACCATCCAGGCAGAGGCGAGCGGGAAGCATTTGAGCAATGACATCGACAAAATCCACGCTCTCGGCTGCCGGGCGGCCGTGGCGCTGAATCCCAATACTCCCATCGACAAAATTTCCCACGTTCTGCAAAAACTCGACATGGTGCTCGTCATGTCCGTTTTCCCCGGCTTCGGCGGCCAGGAATTTATTACGGACGTCCTTACAAAAGTCCGTTGGCTCCGGGAGCACTTCCCCGATCTCGACATCCAAGTCGACGGCGGCATTAATGACAAAACTGCACCATTGGCCATAAAAGCCGGAGCTAATGTGCTCGTGGCTGGGTCCTATATATTAAAAAATAAAAATCCTAAAGCAGCTGCGGAACGGCTTCGTGGGTAGCAGCAAGAAAAATCAGTTATTTGCGGCGCTTTTTTGGCGCACTTCTTTTCGTTTTTTCTTTAATTATCCAGAATCTCTTTTTTACCTTGATCATCAAATCTCCCCCTTGAACGGGTTTGCGCCCACTATCAATTTCTATTTTTGTAATGCCCTCTTCCTCTATCCTTTCGGCTGAACGAATATCTACAGAAACCTCCTTTTTACTAAAATCGCTACCTGTGCTATAGGGAATAACTACATATCTTGCACCTTCTTTTCTTAATTGTGCTGGAGTAAAAACGTTTCCAACTTTCTTTCTTACTTCCAACGCAAAGCCTTTAGCATCCAATGTTTCAGCATTACAAATTCCTTCTTCATCATAAAATTCACCAGGTAAGTCATCAATTTCCGGAGTTACCCTGAATTGGTCTTCGCCAATTTCAATAAAATGTTCCATTAAAATTACTTAAAGGGGTTCATGGTAGTACAGAAAGTTTAACGCAACAAGTGATCACTCCGTTTTAAGTTCAGCCAGCCGAGTATCATAAGGGCACCTAAGGTGATGGAGACCCATAGATATTCCGGAGGTAAAAAGTAAAAGGCGATGACAAGAATGGCGGTGCAGATTCCACGGGCGATGGTTAGGTGCACTTCGCGGTTCAGGTGAAAATAAATGGGGTGGATTTTGTTGCTGTAGCCGAATAAATACGAATCAATCACGGTGCCGTGCATGGAGCCAACGAAGCGGTTAAAAATGTCCACCACCCACACGTAGGCCGTTATGGGGAAAAAATAAACCGAGGCGTACAGCAATCTCCCCACCACGTTAAGCGGTGTGGTTAAGTTGAGCAGAGGGATCCGTTTTTTCAGATCGAAAAAATGTCCGGTGAGTCGCGTGAGGATGGCGGCGATGAATGTGGAAAATCCTATCAGAATCCCCAAATCTTTTATGTTTCCCAAAAAAATACCGAAGACCAGCACCCAGGGCCAGTTGATGAGGCATCCGGAAAAGCCCTCCCACAAGTATGTAGAGCGGATCGCTTTGAGCGCTGGTTTTTGCAGAATGGAATAGATGGTCTTGAAAGAATAATGTTCCGTATGCGGCGGCGCGTTGAATAACAACACAGGAATCAAACTGCAAAATATTCCGATTCCCCCGAGCCAAAAAGCCGCATTAAAAGAAACCCAGTAACTCAGCGCCCCTCCCGCAACGGGGCCGATGAAACTGGCGACCATGTTGATGATCGCGAGCCAGCTGATTTGTTTGCCGATTTTCAAATGATCCGCATTCACTGAAAAAAACCAATGTCGTACCATCCAGTAAAAACTCAGATACAAAGAGAAGGCCAGCAAAGTGGTAAAAATTAGCCAGGGTTTTTCCGACGTGATGCTTCCCATGAGCATCGAAGCCACGACGTAAAACACGACCCCCAACGCCATAAAATATTTGGGCTTTTCCCATTTCATCGCCAGGTTGAAAAGAGGGATGAATAGCAGGCCGTAAATGAGGTTCCAGGAAAAAGTCCACGCAAAAACCATGCTGATCGAATGGAACGTTTTATAAAGGAACAGCGGAAACGTGATGCTATAAATGCTGTCGGTAAAAGTAAAGAAGGCCTGGTGGATGTAGAAAAGTCTCAGGTTTCGCGATTTCATGATCTTTTTTATGGTGCGCCCGGCCCCGCCTTGGCGGGACGGCCTTGTGGACCGGACTTATGACATTATTTCTGGTGCGCCCGGCAGGAATTGAACCTGCGGCCTTGTGGACCGCAACCACACGCTCTAATCCACTGAGCTACGGGCGCATAAAGCTTCGTCATATTATTAAAAAGCAGCTCCAGTAGCAAGGTCTTTCGATTTTCTATACAATAAAAGCACTTATGATTCGTTTCCAGAACATCAGCAAGCGGTTTGGACGGCACGCGGTGCTGGATAAAGTGAATTTTGAAATTCGCCCGCAGGAATTCGTGGTGCTCACAGGGCCGTCAGGATCCGGCAAGTCCACGGTGGTGGCGTTGCTCATCGGCGCGGAAAAGCCGGACATGGGTTATGTGGAAGTGGACAACCTGATCGTGAACGACATGGATTCGGACACGCTCCAGCTGTATCGCCGCAAAGTGGGCGTCGCGTTTCAGGATTATAAACTTTTACCGCGCAAAACCGTGTTTGAAAACGTGGCCTTTGCTATGGAGGCGTGCGACTCGGGTGATGAAGCGATCCATCGGCGAGTGCCGGAGGTATTGGAGAAGGTGGGATTATTGAAGGCGCAGGATCAATTCCCCGAAGAACTCTCCGGCGGAGAAAAACAACGTTTGGCCATTGCGCGGGCGCTGGTGCATTTTCCTCGCCTGCTCATCGCGGATGAGCCCACAGGCAATTTGGATGAAACCAACGCGCGCGGGATTCTTCAATTATTCAAAAAACTTCACGAAGAAGGCGTTACTATTCTCATCACCACGCATGATCCGCTGGTGCAAAAGATGGCGGGCGGGCGTGTATTAACCCTTTCTGAAGGACACATACAATAATTTTATGGATCACGTTAACTACTCATCATTGGATCAGGCGAAAAACGCGTTCATCGCCGCGAGCAAAAAGACGGTGCGTTTTGCGGCAAAATTCGGCTTCATGCCGCCTTCCGGATTCGGAGCCAGCGCGAATGTGTTTAATTTAGATTTACGGCCGTTTGTAAAAGCAGGCGCACAACATCTCCACATCACATTACTCCCCGAGGGGTTGGGTACGTCGGATGACGCGCGGCCGGACGATCTTTCGGATTCGGAGCTCACGCGCTTTTGGCACAACATCGGACTCAAAACCGTGGCGGTGATGACAAACGACGCGGCGAGCACGGGGATGCAGACGGTTTTGATCAGCTTGTATTTGCCGTCGAGCACGCCGGAACTCGTTTTCAATAAAACTTTCATGAAAGGGTTTCTCGATGGTTTTGTAAAAGGGTGCCGCACGGTGGGGTGCGTTTATTTTTCCGGCGAAACCCCTCAACTCAAAACTAAAATTTATCCGGGTCGGCTCGACATTGCGGGAGCTTTGTTCGGCCTAATGCCAGCTGGAATGCCTCCGTTGGATGGTCAAAATTTGGGAGCGGGGGATCGTATCGTTTTTATTCAAAGCTCCGGTCCGCACGACAACGGATTCACTTCACTCCGTGAACTCGCGGAACAATTGCCTCAGGGGTATCACATGCGCCTTGCGGATGGCCGTGAATACTGGCAGGCAATCAACGAGCCGACGATTTTATATACTCCGCTCATTCAATCTCTTTTGCGCGCAGGGGTTCGGCCAACGAACGTGGAACCCATCAGCGGCCACGGCTGGCAAAAACTGATGCGGAGTAAAAAACCTCTCCGCTATGTCATCCACAAAGTGCTGCCCGTGCCGGAAGTATTTAAGTTCGTTCAGGAGCATACGGGTGCCTCGCGGGAAGAAATGATTAAAATCTTCAACTACGGCGTCGGCCTGGCCGTGTTTACAAAAAACGACCACGATGCTCGCCAAGTTGTCCAAATTGCCCGTAAACTCAAGCTGAACGCCGTGGTGGCCGGGGAAGTGAAGAAATCAGCTAAGCGCGAAGTGGTTGTGGAGCCGTGGCAAATCACTCTGAGTGGAGAATCCTTTAAATTAAAACAATAATGACCATCGTTAATAGCGTTGGCATTCTACCCATCGTTTATTTGAAGTATTTTCAGGAGAAGCGATAATGAAACCGACCCGTTCCAGCGGGCTTTGGATTTTTTGAGGTCGGGGCGGGTAGATCAGCGCGTAAATTTGAGTCGTGCGCGGGCTTTTGTGCCCCATCAGGTTTTGGATCACTTTCAAATCGATGCCATTTTCCGCCAAATGAGCCGCAAAACTGTGTCGCAGCACTTGAAAACGAATTGTTTTTGCAAGGCCGGTTTGCCGAAGTGCGCGCCGAAAAATCCGTTGTACGTTTTTTTCGGAAAAAGGCCGTTGTCGGCGGTTGATGAAAACCTGGTCGTCCGGCGGACGGTTCAGTGCTCGCCGCCACAAAGCAATTTTCAGTTTATGCGGCAGCAGCGTGTTCCGTTCGTCCAGGCGGATCAGCTGTTCCTGGAAATCAATATTTTCGATTTTCAGGGCGACTATTTCCTTTATTTTTAAACCAGCTCCATAGGCAAGAGCCACCATGGCTTGATGGGTTGGATTTTTAATTCCGTGCAGCAGACGCGCAATTTCCTCGGGCGCCAGGATCACTGGTTGCATAAAATTCGTTTGAATACAAAAGACAAACGGCAAGTTAACATAAGTGTGGCGATTGGCGCAAGTTTTTTTGGTGAGCCTTCGGCTTGGCGCCTGCCCGTGCCGGCCATTGGTCTTCCTCTTTGCGGTGCGTTTTCAGCACTTTTTGAAAATGTCCCCCTTTTTAGCAGGTTTTGGTACAAAAAGGGACACTTTTTTTTGACATTGCTAGCAATCTATTTTTTTTAATGAATTGCGCACAGAAACCAGTTATATAAAATACATGTTTTCCTTTTGGGGCTATCGCCCCAACTCTAAAAAAGAATCCGATTTTGTTTTTTATTTATTTTTAGAGGGGAAATAAGGTGTCTTCTCCGCTGCGCTCCGAAAACGGTTTATTTATAAATTGAATAAAAAAGAGTAATGCCTATATAATACAAACAGTTTTTAAAAAATGAAATTATGAACAGACAGCCTAAACCGGATTCAAAGAAATATACAGATTTGATCTCTGAAATTCAAAAAGGTTATATCAAAGTCCCTAAATTTCAGAGAAATTTTGTTTGGAGTCTGGATAAAACAGCAAAACTATTAGACAGTATCCTAAAGGGCTATCCTATCGGAACATTTATTTTATGGGAAACCAACGAAAGGTTAAACGACATTAAGAATATTGGTAACCTTGAGCTTCCAGCAGTTCCAGATGACACCAAAGTCCAGTATGTTTTAGATGGTCAACAGCGCATTACTTCTCTTTATGCAGCTTTTAAGGGCGCACAAATTCAAAAGGATGGTGAAAAGAAAATTACAGATTATGCGAATATTTTTGTGGATCTAGAAGGAGATGTCGACAATAATGATGAGCAGATTGTTGTTTCGGAGAAACCCGAAGGTATTTTTATCTCACTTCATGAAATACTTAATTTCAGTGATCATCTACTCGAAATAAAAGAAAAATATTCCAATGAACAATTTACTAAAATACACCTATACTCTCAAGCATTTTCAACATACGATTTCTCAACAATTATTCTTCGTAAAGAAGATATAGATTCTGCTATTGAAGTTTTTACAAGAATTAATACAGGAGGACAAACACTAACATTGTTTGAAATCATGTCTGCAAAAACTTACGATGAAGAACAAGATTTTGATATGGAGGATGAATTCCAAAAGTTGATGGAAGAATTGACGGAACGAAAATATAACAGCATCTCCAGTTCCGTTATTTTAAGTATTTTGTCCCTTGTTTTAAGCAAAAACAAAGAATGTAAAAGAAAAACGATTTTACAACTTGAAAAGCAAAAAATTATTGAAGCCTGGAATGATGTAATTTCCGCATTAAAGGAAAGTATAGATTATTTTCGTTTCGTCTACCGTATTCCTGTTTCCGCTATTTTGCCCTATGATTCGCTTTTAGTACCTTTTGCTTATTTTTTCTACTACCAAAAAGAGAGACCAAAAGGCGAGCAAATAAAATATTTAGAAGAATTTTTTTGGAGAGTTTCTCTTTCTTCGCGATATTCTAGTTCAACCGAATCAAAATTAGCACAGGACATAAAACGAATTGATGAAATTTTGAAAAATAATCGTCCAAACTATGATGATGTTAAGGTATTTTTAAACTCCCCTAAGGATCTGATAGAAACTAACTTTAGTGCAGGAAGCAGCTATTGTAAGGCTATTTTATGTTTATTAGCATATCACGAACCAAAAGATTTACGGGACAATGGAAGAGTCATTTTAGACAATTCGTGGCTAAAGATTGCGAACAGCAAAAATTTTCATCATTTTTTTCCTAAGGCATATTTGAAGAAGCTTAATATTGGAAATGGAAATAGCTTAGTTAATATTACTTTAGTAGGGGCGGACTTAAATAAACGAAAAATTAAAGCAAAAGCTCCGTCAATCTACATCCAGGAATTCTTAGATGAAAACGACGAATTGCCTACAGCATTAAAATCGCACTTGATAAACGGATTAGAAGAATTTGGAATTCAGAGCGATGATTATCTGGTTTTCTTAGAAAAACGAGCTGACATAATGTTCAAGGAGCTTAAAGATCGAATCGAACTTAAGCGCAAGGAAGACAGGAAGGAGGATGAATTAAGAGAAATAATCCTAAGTCTTGAGAATGAGATATTAGAAAAAAAATCAACATTGAGATTTGATTTACGAGAAGGAAATATTAACAAGAAATTAGAGTACGTTATTGCCAAAACTATTTCCGCTTTCTTGAATAGCGAGGGTGGGACTCTCATCATCGGAGTTGATGATAACGGGAATATATTAGGGCTTGAAAAAGACATTCAGACTCTTGAAAAGCAAAATTTAGATGGGTTTTCATTGCACTTAAGACAGGTAGTAAAGAAATATTTGGGAGAAAATTACGAAAACTATTTAAAGATTTCTTTCCCAAAAATTGAAAATAAGGAAATATGCGTTATCAAAATATCAAAAAGCGGAAAACCAGTTTTTGTAAATATTGAAGGTGACAAAGAATTTTTTGTTCGCAACGGCGGATCTTCTATCCCTAAAAATAGACAAGAACAAAGCGAATACGAAAAACTACATTGGAATTAAAATAAGGTGTTTTAGGCATCGAGTATTCACCCCTTTGATTCCCCTCTACCCTTCGTCAAAAACGGAAAAACAAAATCGGATTCTTTCTTAGAGCGATCCGCCTAAGCGGATTAAAGGAAAACATGTACTTCATATAACTGATCCAGTGTGCGCAGTTTTGTTTTTTGCGCGTAGTTTTCCTGCGAACGTCAAATTGAAGTGTCCCTTTTTTGCAGGAAATGACATCTAAAAAGGACATTTTTGAAAAGTGCCCTTGAGGTGCCCCGGGGGAGTGTTCTATTTTTGGCGCACCGGCTGGCGAACTGGCAGGCACACCTACCGACGCACCAGCCTATAACCAATTACTTTATGGATGAATATCTTTACCTTTGGGCCCAATGGGGCGCCGCGGAAACGGCGGAACAATACCGGCAACTCAAGGAAACTTTTGGAGATCTTGAACGTGCGTGGAAAGAAATAACTCCGGCGTTTTTTACGCCTTACAATTATGGCGCCGAAAAACTCCAACGCCTTTTTGAAATTCGCCGTTGCCTGGATTTCCAGCAAATCACGCAAGATTTGGCACGGTTCAAAACCACTCTTTTTTGCATTGATGAACCCAGTTACCCGGAATGTCTTAAAAACATTCCCGATGCCCCCCCTTTTCTTTTTGTGCGCGGCCAACTGCCCCCGCTACACAAGGCCTTTGCCGTGGTGGGTACGCGCAAAATGTCCGCTTATGGCCGTCACGCTACGGAAGTCCTTGTAGCCGATCTTGTCCGCAATGGGTTTGTCATCGTCAGCGGTTTGGCCAATGGAGTGGATGACTGCGCGCACGTAACCACCCTTGAATACCATGGCACCACTGTTGCGGTGCTCGGCTGCGGCGTGGATTTGATTTATCCCGCCAGTAACGAACGACTGGGGGAACAAATTTTGCGGCAGGGCGGAGCCATCGTGAGCGAATTCCCTTTGGGAACGCCTGCCATGAAATATCATTTTCCCCGACGCAATCGCATCATTTCCGGCCTCAGCCGCGGGGTACTCGTCATTGAAGGCGGTATGAAATCGGGGGCAAAAATCACAGCTGAAAAGGCGGTTGAACAAGGCCGTAATGTTTTTGCCGTCCCCGCTCCTTTAAGCGGAGAACTTTCCTGCGCCAATTACCTCATCCAGCAGGGGGCGGCGCTCGTGCAAAGCGCGCAAGATATTCTGGGTCATTACCAAATGCAAGGCCTTGATTTCCACCAAACCGTGGAACTCACTCCCGAAGAACAGGAAATCATGAATCACATTTCCCAGGGCGGAAAAACAATGGACGAATTGGTTGTGAGCACCCCCTACAGCATCCCGCAGCTCTCCGAAATTCTCCTCGTGCTTTGCCTTAAAAAGCAGCTTCGCGAAATGGGAAACAAATGGGTTTTGATTTAAACCGGTTTTGCGTTATGATGACCCCTTCCTATGTTTGATCTAATCTTTACCCCACTTCGCCGGGTTCTCATTATGTTCTTGCTGATTGTTCATGCAACCATGGTATTTTTTGTGATGCAGCGTTTTGAAAAAGCCGAAGTGCGCGCTTTTTTTACAGAAACATTTGTTTCACCGTCTTCCTCGCAGGTCATTTCGGCTAAAAAACCCAAGATTCCTTTTCTCATCGATCAGCCTGCCACGTCGGAACAACCCAACACAAAGGCCGGAGACACAATGACGTTTAAATCCAATCAGCCGGCTCAATGGCGAGTGGATCACGAATGGGTTGGCGAAGGTAAAAAGGCATTTTGGTCTGCGACTTTGGGGCGACACGTCGTCCAGGCGTTTCACAATGGCGAAGAGCAAAGAATAATTATAGAAGTACAATAATTTATTCTATCTGTCCATCTATTTTTTTTGCCTTTGTAGACATGCTGTCTATAATAGCTTGGATTCTGACAGCGTCCTTCTGATTGTGTTGTGGATGAACGGACATCTCTTTTTTATCTCGTTCACCCTTTTTTCTTTATGGTCACTGCCACCAAAACGCCCGGCCTACCGGCGGGCAAAAAGACGCCCATCATGTCACTCAAGCCAACCAAGATTGTACATGGGCGCCATTATTTTAATGAGCAGGAAGAATTTCGTCTTCCCCCGCTCATTGAAGTCCAACTGAGTTCTTATCAGTGGTTTTTGACAGACGGTCTTAAAGAATTACTAGAAGAAGTATCGCCCATTGCGGATTTTTCCAATAAAAAAATGGAACTCCATTTTTTGACCCACTCTTTGGATAAACCGAAATACGATCCCATCACGGCCAAGCGAAAAAATCTCACGTATGAAGCTTCGCTGAAAGCCCATGTTCAGCTCATCAATAAGGAAAGCGGGGAAATCAAAGAGCAAGATGTCTTTTTGGGCTCCATCCCTTTGATGACGGACAAAGGCACATTCATCGTCAACGGCATTGAGCGGGTGGTGGTGAACCAAATCGTGCGCAGCCCCGGGGTGTTTTATTCCCGCAACTCCAGCACCCCCGGGTTTTTTAACGCCAAAATCATCCCCAAACGCGGCGCCTGGTTGGAATTGGAAACGGATAAAAAAGGCATTCTCACCGTTAAAATTGATCGAAAGCGCAAAATTCCCGCCACCCAATTACTTCGCATTTTCGGTCATCACAAAGACAGCGACATTCTCGATTTATTCAAGGATGTGAATGTGAATCTCAACAACGATTTCATTCAGAATACCCTTGAAAAAGATCCCGCGCGCACCGTGGATGAAGCGTATCAAAGCATTTATCGCAAAATCCGTCCGGGCGACTTGGCCACTCCTGAAAACGCCAAACAGCTCATCGAAACCTTGTTTTTTGATTTCAAACGTTATGACATGGGTCCCATCGCCCGCTACAAATTGAACCGGCGCTTTGGCACCAACATTCCCGATGACATGAAACACCGCGTATTTCAGGTGCAGGATTTCGTGAACATCGTCAAAGGGTTGATCGAACTGAACAACGGTGAAGGGGGCGAAGACGACATTGACCACTTGAGCAATCGCCGCATCCGTTCTGTGGGGGAATTGGTTCAAAACAAATTCCGCATGGGATTGCTCCGCACCGATCGCATCGCCAAGGATCGCATGACCATCATGGATTTGGAAACCGTCACCCCCACACAACTCATCAACTGCCGACCCATCACGGCGGCGCTGCGGGAATTTTTTGCTTCCTCCCAGCTCTCGCAATTCATGGATCAAACCAATCCGCTCTCCGAGCTTTCCCACAAACGGCGCATCTCGGCCATGGGTCCGGGCGGGCTTTCCCGCGAGCGTGCTTCTTTTGACGTTCGCGACGTGCATACTTCCCATTACGGCCGCATTTGTCCGATTGCCACTCCGGAAGGTCCCAACATTGGATTGGTGGTGCATTTGGCCGCTTATGCCCGTGTGAATCCTTACGGATTTGTAGAAACCCCTTATCGAAAAGTGGCTCATCACGTTGACCTTAAAGCGGAAGAACTGACGGGACGCATTGCCGACGAAGAAGTGAAAGACGGCCGCAAGACTGTAGTGAAAGCAGGCGAGGTGATTACCCGCGCCCAGGCGGCTAAAATCGTGCAAATCAAAAAGAAAGTGGCCAAGCCGCCGGTGGTTGTTTTGGAACACCCCATGGCTCGCCAACTCGTAAACAAGGTCGCCGCCCAGGACATCAAAGTTAATCGCAAGGTGTTGGTCAAAAAAGGAGAAGTGATTGATGAATTCACTGCGCGTGCGATTGCCGCGGATAAAAAATTGATTGAAGTGAAAGTGCAGGATCAACCGGAAAACCGCGTGCGTGTGCGCGCGTACCTCACGGAAGACGTTCAATATTACGATGCGGACGCGGAACGGAGCTTCGTGATTTCTGAAGGTAATGCTGTGCTGAATGAAAAAAAGGAATTCACGGATACCCGCGTGGCGGCTCGTCGAAATGGCGAACCATCGCTGGTGCACGTGCGCGACATCACTCACATCGACATTTCCCCCAAACAAATCATCTCGGTCACCACAGCGCTCATTCCGTTTTTGGAACACGATGACAACACTCGCGCTTCCATGGGCAGCAACATGCAACGCCAGGCGGTATCCCTAATTCGTCCCACCACTCCCATCGTAGGAACGGGGATGGAACATGTGGCGGCTGAAAGTTCCGGCCAAGCCATTACGGCCCGTCTGAAAGGCGAGGTGCTCCAGGCCGATGCCACCGAAATTGTGGTCAGTTACGCGGATGGTAAAAAAGAAACCTATCCCATTTTCAATTTCCAGCGCTCGAACCAGGCTACCTCCATTCACATGCGCCCAGCGGTAAAGAAGGGCGACAAACTACAAAAAGGCGATGTGCTCATAAATGGCGCGGCGGTGGATAAAGGGGAATTGGCGCTCGGGCAAAATCTGCTCGTCGCCTATTTGCCCTGGGGCGGTTACAACTATGAAGACGCCATCATCATCTCCGATCGATTGGTGCGTGAAGGGTTTTACGACTCCATTCACATCGAAGCCTTCAGTTTGGATGTGCGCGATACTAAACTCGGACCCGAAATCGTGACGCGTGACATCCCCAATGTCGGCGAGGCGCGCCTGAAAGATCTAGATGTGGATGGCATTGTGCGCATTGGCGCAACCGTCCGTGAAGGCGACATTCTCGCAGGTAAAATCACACCCAAAGGCGAAACAGAACTCACAGCGGAAGAACGCTTACTCCAATCCATTTTCGGCGACAAAGCCAAAGACGTCAAAGACACATCGCTCCGCCTTCCCGGAGGCGAAGGGGGTAAGGTGGTGGATGTCCAGATTTTCACCCGCCAGGAAGGCGATGAACTGCCAACGGGTGTCATCCGCCAAATCAAAGTGTACGTGGCTCAAACCCGCAAGATCCAGGTGGGTGATAAAATGGCCGGCCGGCACGGAAACAAAGGGGTCATTTCCCGCGTTGTGGCTCAGGAAGACATGCCATTTTTGCCCGACGGCACTCCGGTCGACATCATTTTAAACCCCCTCGGCGTGTCGAGCCGTATGAACATCGGCCAGATTCTTGAAACCCATTTGGGCTGGGCGGCAGATGTGTTGGGGATTCGAGTGGCCACCCCCGCTCTTAATGGAATGCTCCTCGATCAAATCGAAACTCTGATGAAAGACGCCGGATTGCCACAAGACGGCAAACTCCAACTGTTTGACGGCCGCACCGGAGAGCCTTTCTATTACAAGTCTGTGGTTGGCAAGGTGTACATGCTCAAACTGCTCCATTTAGTGGAAGATAAACTCCATGCCCGCAGCGTCGGCCCTTACTCCCTCGTCACTCAGCAGCCTTTGGGAGGGAAGGCGCAGCATGGAGGCCAACGTTTCGGGGAAATGGAAGTGTGGGCACTCGAGGCTTATGGCGCCGCTCATACGCTCCAGGAGATGCTCACCATTAAATCCGATGACGTCATCGGCCGCGCCAAGGCTTACGAATCCATCGTCAAAGGTGAATCCATCCGCACGCCCAGCGTGCCGGAAAGTTTTAATGTTCTCGTGAAAGAACTCAAGAGCTTGTGTTTGGATGTCGGGCTTCTGAAAGAAAAGACCCCTGAAAAATTGGAAGAAGTTCCTCTTGAAAAAGTGATCGTAATTCTGGATGACGAGAGCGAAGTTCCCGAAGCCCACCAAATCCGCGAGTTCAAAGCCGGCAGTGAATCAGAAGAAGAGCTGACCGCGGAAATCATCGGTCGCTCGGGTGGAGATCGAAGTGTTGTGAAGTCTCTGGAAGACAAACTTACCGAAGACGAAGCTCCGGAAGGCAAACTTTCCACTCGCGACCTCAAGGCGCTGGAAGAAGAGAAATAATTAATCATTTAATATTTAGAATTTAAAATTTATTTTTATGCGCAGTGTTAACAAAGTTCTTCTCATCGGCAATTTAACCCGTGATCCCGAAATCAAACAAACCGGGAACGGCCAGACCATCGTCACCTTTGGAATGGCGACCAATCGCGAGTGGGTCACACAAGGAGGTGAAAAAAAGTCCCTCGCCGAGTTCCACAATGTGGTGGCCTGGGGCCGCTTGGCGGATATTTGCGGCAAATTCCTTAAAAAAGGAAAATTCGTCTATGTGGAAGGGTATTTAAAGACCCGCTCCTGGGATTCTCCCGAAGGAGTTAAAATTTTTAAGACCGAGATCGTGGCGCAAGACATGATCATGCTTGAAAAACGCCCCAAAGAAGAAGGGGTAATCGCCGAAGAAATAGAAACCTTCTCTCCCGAAGCGAATCCGGGGGAAATGGACGAAATTCCTCCCGTCTAAATCATTAAGAATTCGATATTAGAAATTTAATCATTTTATTCTATGGTTCCATCCAAAGGTAAAGGTCCCCAACGTCACGAAGACTTTGATGCCATCAGCTTAGCTGTGGCGAGTCCTGAAGCGATCCTCAGTTGGTCGCACGGAGAGGTGACCAAACCCGAAACCATCAATTACCGCACCCAAAAACCCGAACGCGATGGACTGTTTTGCGAAAAGATTTTTGGTCCCACCAAAAACTGGGAATGCTATTGCGGCAAATACAAGCGCATCCGGTATCGCGGAGTTGTGTGTGAAAAATGCGGCGTGGAAGTCACCCGTTCCATCGTCCGCCGCGAACGGATGGGGCACATCAGTTTGGCGGTGCCCGTCACCCACATCTGGTTTTTGCGCTCCACCCCCAGCCGCGTGGGATTGCTTTTGGATCTCCCAATCAAAGCGATTGAGCAGGTGATTTATTTCGCCGCATACATCGTGATCGAAGTCGATGACAAGGGGAAAAAAGAAGCCCTCGTTCAATTGGATGAAGATTATAAAAAATACAAGAAGCAGATTCAGGAGGAATTCAAAGACAAGAGCAGTGATCTGAAGCATAAAAAGAAAGACAAAAAAGTGAAAAAAGAGGAATCGGAAGGAGTTGATCCCCAGGAATTGGTCAAATTGGAAGATTCTTACGCGCAAAAAATTGAAGAACTCGACAATCAACATCGCCAGGCCAAAAACGATTTGGTGAGCCTACACATGGGCAAGGTGGTTGGAGAAGTGGAATACCGTGATCTTTCCATGAAATTCGGCCATGTGTTCCGGGCCGGAACAGGCGCGGAATCCATTCGCCGCATCCTGGAATCCATCAACCTGGAAAAATTCATCAAATCCCTGGAAGCGGAATGCACGCAAAGCACGGGCCAACGCCAAAAAAAGCTCATCCGCCGTCTCGCGTTTTCCAGCGCTCTCCACAAAGCTGGTATTCGGCCGGAGTGGATGGTGGTAACCCAGCTCCCCATCATTCCTCCCGACTTGCGGCCCATGGTGCAGCTCGATGGCGGCCGTTTCGCCGCCTCCGATCTCAACGACTTGTATCGCCGTGTCATCAATCGCAACAATCGCCTTCGCCGTTTACTCGCCATCGGCGCTCCGGAAGTGATTTGCCGGAATGAAAAACGCATGCTGCAGGAAGCGGTGGACACCTTGTTCAATAATTCCGCACGCGGCGGCCGTGCCGTCTTCACCGCCGGTGACAAACGCAAACTCCGATCTTTGAGCGACATGCTCAAGGGAAAACAAGGCCGTTTCCGCCAAAACCTGCTCGGCAAACGCGTCGACTATTCCGGCCGTTCCGTAATCGTGGTGGGTCCGCGTCTCAAGCTCCACGAATGCGGCATTCCCAAAGAAATGGCCCTTAAGCTCTTCAAGCCGTTTGTCATCGGCGAACTCATTCGTCAGGAATTGGCTCATAACGTTAAAGGAGCGGAACGCCTGATTGAGGCCAGCAAAAAAGAGGTGTGGGATATTTTGGAACACCAAACTCAGGAGCGCTTTGTCCTACTCAATCGCGCGCCTACCCTGCATCGTCTGGGAATTCAAGCCTTTAAACCCGTACTAATCGAAGGCAAGGCCATCCAGATCCATCCGCTGGTCTGCGCGGCGTTCAACGCTGACTTTGACGGCGATCAAATGGCCGTCCACTTGCCATTGTCTGAAGGGGCTCAAAAAGAAGCCAAAGAACTCATGCTTTCCAGCCACAACCTGCTCAAGCCTTCCGCCGGAGATCCAATCATCACCCCGTCGCAAGACATGGTGCTTGGAGTGTACTTTTTGACCCAAGGGTTTAAAGGTAAAAAAGGTGAAGGCATGGCTTTTTCTGACATCAGTGAAGCAGTGAACGCTTACCGCATGGGTTGTGTTGATTTGCAGGCGTTCATCAAAGCCCGCGTACTCGCACCAAAAGATTCGGAAAACTCCACTCAAATTGTGGAAACCACCGTGGGACGTTTGATTTTCAATTCCATTTTACCGCCCCAAATACCCTACATGAATCAGGCATTGGGAAAGGATGATCTTCACACTCTTTTAGCCAATGTATTGGAACAAATCGGCTCTGAAGTCACCGCCAAATTGGCCGATGAAATCAAACGCATTGGCTTTAAATTTGCCACCAAATCCGGCATTTCCATTTCGGTGTTCGACATGCTAACGCCCGAAGGACGCGATAACACCGTGCGCGATGCGGATGAAGTGATACGCAAGATCAACAATCAATACTGGAAAGGCTGGATCACGGCGGACGAACGATACAATCACGCCATCCGGCTGTGGACCCGGGTCAAAAATGACGTCACGGCTCAGATGATCGAACGCTTCAAGAAATATCCTGAAAATCACATTTACTACATGATCGACTCCGGCGCCCGCGGCAACTGGGGGCAAATCACCCAGCTGTGCGGTATGAAGGGGCTGGTGGCCAATCCGAGCGGACGCACCATCGAATTGCCGATCAAATCCAATCTCAAGCACGGCTTCTCCATTCTGGAATACTTCATCGCCACGCACGGAGGACGCAAAGGAAAATCCGACACGGCCCTTAAAACCGCCGAAGCCGGTTACCTCACCCGTCGTTTGGTGGATGCGGTGCAGGACATCGTGATCAAAGAAAACGATTGCGGTTCCGATCACCAGCACGCCGTAACCCGTGAAGAAAGCCAAAAAATCGGTGAAGAATTTGAAAATCGCATTTTCGGCCGCACCCTGGCTCAGGCCATCAAGCATCCCAAAACCGGTAAAACCATTGCCGATAAGGGGGAAGAGGTCGACAATCGCATCACCGATCAAATCCGCACTCTTGGCGTTGGAGAAGTCAAAGTGCGCACCATCATGACCTGCCGCACCGAAAACGGCATTTGCCAACGTTGCTACGGACGTGATCTGGGCACCAACAAAACCGTTGATTTGGGAACCGCAGTGGGAATCATTGCGGCGCAAAGCATCGGTGAACCAGGAACTCAGCTCACCATGCGCACGTTCCACATGGGAGGGGTTGCTGAGGGATCTGACATCACTCAAGGTCTCACTCGGGTGGAAGAACTCTTTGAAGCTCGTCAGCCTAAACGCACGGCTATTCTTTCGGAAATTGCCGGCCGTGTGAGCATCAAGCATAAAAAAGAGGGAATCGAAGCGGCCGTCACGGCGGAAAAGCTCGGTGAAGATCGTTACGAACTTTCTCCGGATTTTGACATTGTAGTCAAAAAAGGCGACAAGATTGAACCCAAACAAATCATCGCCCGCTCCCAGTTCGACAAAACCACCCTTAAAGCCAAAGACGAAGGCAAAGTCATCGAAGTGAGGGACAACGTGATTGTGACCAAGCACACGGAACACCATGTGAAGCTTTATACTTTCGATCCCCGCACTAATTTACTGGTCGCCAACAACCAACTGATTGAAAAAGGCACACCGCTCAATCGTGGTCATCTGAATTTGCAGGAACTCCTCCTGATGACCGACGTGTACCCGGTGCAACGCTACATCATGAATGAGGTGCAGCACATTTACGCGTCGCAGGGGCAAACCATCAACGACAAGCACATTGAAATCATCGTCAAACAGATGTTCTCCAAATGCCGCATCATCCATCCGGGGGGCAGTACTGGCTTGTTGTCCGGTGAAGTGCTCAATGTGGGGCGTTTGGAAAAATTGAATAATGAGCTCGCCAAAAAGAAGAAAAAGCCCATCCGCACCGAACGATTGCTCCTCGGAATTTCCCGCATCGCCATCACCACGGAAAGCTGGCTTTCCGCCGCATCCTTTCAGGAAACCATCCGCGTTTTGGTGGAGGCCTCCACCACCAGAAAGGTAGATCGATTAAAAGGCTTGAAAGAGAATGTTATCATTGGTAAACTCATCCCCGCTGGTCAAGTTTTCCGAGACAGTTTAACCTCTAAAAAAGCTAAGTAATGCCAACCATCAACCAACTCGTTCGCCGGTCTCGCAGGAATCCCGGACACAAGAGTAAATCTCCGGCACTGCAATTTGCCTGGAATTCCCTGAACAATCGCCCTGTGGACCTTCCGGATGGCGCTCCTCAAAAACGAGGCGTGTGCATCAAGGTGGGAACCATGACGCCCAAAAAGCCGAACTCCGCGTTGCGCAAATTCGCCAAGGTTCGTTTGACAAATGGCATGGAAGTGAACGCGTACATCGGCGGCGAAGGCCACAACCTCCAGGAACACTCGGTGGTGATGATCCAGGGCGGACGCGTCAAAGATCTCCCGGGCATGCGCTACCACATCGTTCGCGGCCTTTTGGACACACAAGGAGTGCAGAATAGGAAGCAGGGAAGGAGCCGCTACGGAGCAAAACGACCTAAATAATTTTTTTATGGCTCAACAAAAAGCACGATACATGCCGGCAGGATCCACGGATTTGCAAGAAAAGTTCATCAATACGATGATGCGCTGTGGCAAAAAGGATTTGGCTCGCCGGATCTTTCAAACCTGCATGCACACCCTCCGCGAACAGGGGAATAAGAACCCGGAAGAACTTTTTGAAAAAGCTGTTAAAAACGTGATGCCTCAAATGGAAATCCGTCCTCGCCGCGTGGGAGGAGCCGTGTACCAAATCCCCGTGGAAGTGAAGCCCAAACGCCAGCTCTCTCTCAGTATTCGCTGGATCGTCGGAGTTTGCCGCGACCGCCGGGGAAAACCCATGGCAGAAAAACTGGCGCAAGAACTCCTCGATGCCAGCAAAGAAACCGGCGCCGCCTTTAAAAAGCGTGAAGACGTTCACCGCATGGCTCAAGCCAACAAGGCCTTCGCGCATTTTGCGAAGTATAATTAAAAGGTTAATGGGGCACCGCTGGCAGGTAAGGACACAGAAAGGGTTCCTTTTTTGCCCCGCCTTGGCGTGGTCATCCAAAGGTAACACTTTTGAAAAGTGCCCTTGATGTGCCACGTGGGAAAGTTCTATTTTTGGCGGATTCGATTTGGAACAAGCAGGTTGTACAATTCAGCAATTTGTATTCCCCCTTGTGAGCCGTTTTTCACTCTTTTTAAAAATGTACCCTTTAGATACCAAAATAGGACAAAAAGGGACACTTTTTTTGGTTCTCTAAGTAGGACAAGCCGCTGAGGCGGTTTGACAGCCCACATGATTTACTTTTTAATAAATTACGTATAGAAACGAGTTGGGCGAAATTTCTAAAAAATTGTATGGCATTTTGCAAAAATAAATAATACAATGAATGTCGTAAAATAATTTTATTTTTAAAATCATATGGAAACATCAAACAATTCATTATCAAATCAACAAGTATCTCGTCCTTGGCAAGGTACAATGCTTGGCGTTCTTAATATTATTAGCTTGATACTTCTCGGAATAACTTTAGTGTTTTTTATTATTATGATGGTTGGTGGAGGTGCCATGTTTTCTGAGATGGTACAAGGAAGTGGCTTACCAATTGCTAGCATGTTTGGCGCTATGGGAGCTCTTTTGCTTGTACCATTAATATTAATTTTTACATTGGGTATTTTTATCACAAGGGGGATTTTTAAGGGTCAAAAATGGGCTATTATTGTTACAATGATTTTCACCGTATTAGCATTGCTGTATTCATTATTTGATGTAGTTATTGTGTCTATAATAATCAATGGTCTATTTTTGTATGCTGAAGTTATTTGTTTGAAAAATCCTTTTTACAATAAAAAATAAAATCCTTGAATAAGTACATTTTTTAGGAACATCGCCTAACTATTCTGTTCTATATGCAGTTTTGTTCTTTTGGCTTGGGTTTCCTGTGAGCGTCAAATTGAAGTGTCCATTTTTTGCAGGTTTAGTCATCCAAAGGGAACACTTTTGAAAAGGGCCTAAAGTGCTCCACCAGAAGGAAGTCACTAGCGCGAAAGGAAACCTTTTACAGGCAATCGCTGGGCGCCATCGCGCGCAGACCCGCCTTTTACACCCTTTTTAAAATTGAGTATAATGCGGTTTGCGATGAAAAAATTGAAATTTTTTACCTTTGTTTTATTTTTGATCAGCTTGCTACCTTTGGCACGTGCGGCGGATGCGACGACGACGTTTTTGGATGTGCCGCGAACGGATGGGCAGTTTCTTTCCATTCAATATTTCACGGAACAAAAAGTAGTGAATGGGTATGCCGACAATACGTTTAAACCGGAAAATCCGATCAACCGCGCGGAGGCGCTCAAGCTCATTTTGGCAAATGCGGGCGCTCGGCTTCCCACCACTTTAAATCAGCCGCCGTTTTCCGATGTGAAACTGGAAGACTGGTTTGCGCCGTACGCGGCGGCAGGACTGAATCTCAATATTGTTTCCGGCGACGGAGACTCCAAAACTTTTTCCGCGGGGCGGCAGGTGAATAAGGCCGAACTGCTCAAAATGCTCTTTGCGGCTCACAAAGTCAAAGTCCCCGCGGTCGCGGAAGATCAGGTCGCGCGTTTTTCCGATGTTCCCGCGGACACTTGGTTTGCCCCCATTTTGCACCATGCAGCCAGTCTTGGAATCATCGCGCCCAGTGCGTCAGGATTGCTTCGTCCGGCACAACCGCTCACACGGGGGGAAGTGATCGAGATTTTGTATTTGTTTGAACTCATCCGCAAAGGCAACGACACTCAATTTCTCCTCGATCAAACCGAAAAACATCTCAACCAAATCGAAATTTACGTGGCGGCCAACCGCGTGGATTTGGCCAAAAAAACTTCCAAGCTCGGCGTGGATTTGTCGCAACAGACGATGAAGAATTTGCCGGGAAACAACGTGGTGCTCGGCGCCGCCAAGCTCGCCCGCGCCTATGATTTTTTAGTCGACGCTTTTCGTTTGGGAACAGAACGCAAATTCATCGAAGCGGCCGAAAATGCCAACGGGGCTATTGTAAAAGCCGGTGAAGCCTGGCAGGCCAACAACGCTACTCAGCCCATTGCCAAACACATCAAAGACCGTGCACGTGAAATTTTGGCACAAGTGGGCGGAATCGAATGGCCCAATGGCCAGCCGCCTGCGAAAGAGAATTGATTGACAAAATCTCTTTTCTAGTTATAATTATAGCCTTTTACTCTTATTTATGGATAGAGGTGATCGTTTTTCAAATGCTGGCGCCTTGCGTGAATTACTGCATTTGCTGGGAGATGCCAGTTTTGAGAGAATGATGACTGTCGCTGAACACCTGGTTGCTGTCACTCGTCTTCCAGTCACCGTAATTGTTCACGGAGGAAGACCGGCACTGCAAGATAGGGAAACAGGAAGAATCGTCACCCTGAGAGAATTGCTCACAAGAGCTTTGGCTCGCGCTCAAAATTAAGCGCTTTCTTCCCCTAATTCTTCCATGGCTTTTTTCATCATGCTTCTTGCTTGCGGATCTCGGCGAAGCAGTTCTTTAACCGTTTCCGGGTTGGCTCCCTTTAAGATTCTCAGCAGATCTTGTAGTAACCCCTGATCTGTTGCCAATCGGTTGACAATTGCCTCCAGGTTTGGAGATAACGGCGCTTCTGTTATTTTATCCGCCGTGTTGGGCCTGTAGGCACATACTTGATTGCGGCCATGCTCCTTTCCAAAATAAAGCGCTTGGTCTGCTCGCTCTTTCATAGTAGCTTCAGTAGAACTTTCCGCATCAAAAGTTGAACATCCAATCGTTACCGTTACCGGAGTATCGGTTTTTCCGGTTTCCGCTTCCACTGCTTGGCGCAAGTTTTCTGCCACGACAGTTGCTCCGTCTAAATCCGTTTCCGGTAAAATAACGGCAAATTCTTCGCCTCCATAACGGCAGACCTCATCCGTAGGACGTCCGACATGCTCACTTATGATTCGCGCAACATTTTTTAAAACATGATCCCCGGCCACATGGCCGAGGGTGTCATTCACCCTTTTAAAGTGGTCGATATCGAGCAGAAGCATACTCAAGGGTCTGCCGGTTCTTTGAACCGTCCTTATCTCCCGTTCCATGGTTTCATCGTAGTGGCGGCGGTTCCCAAGCATGGTCAGGGGGTCGCGAAGAGCGAGATTTAACAATTCTTCGATTCTTCTTTGAAAATAAAGCACAGCACTTCTGCGCTCTTCTTCCGCTCCTCTTTCCAGCCTGGCAAAGGCGTTTTCATCAGCCGGAGTTAGCTGATTAGGAGACACAGCAACTTCTTCCGGCCTACCACCGTCAGATTTCCCACCCTGTATTAATTGTAAGTGTGCTGGAGCCATCTTTATATTATACCAAAAAATCTTGCCTTTTTAAAGGTCATAGGTATAATTCCGTAGCTTGTATTTTTAATTGTTATTTTTTATGGCCGAAGCTATTCAACGCGCCCCCCTGGAAAAAGTCCGTAACTTTGGGATCATTGCCCACATCGATGCGGGGAAAACCACCGTTTCCGAGCGTATTCTTTATTACACGGGAGTGAACTATAAAATCGGGGAAGTGCACGAAGGGGAGGCCACCATGGACTGGATGGATCAAGAACAGGAACGCGGCATCACCATCACCGCCGCTGCCACCACGTGTTTTTGGAAGGGGCATCAGTACAATATTATAGACACGCCCGGCCATGTGGATTTTACGGCCGAAGTGGAACGCAGCATGCGCGTGCTGGATGGCGGCGTTACCGTGTTCGACGGGGTGGC
The DNA here is from genome assembly GCA_043798815.1 of Candidatus Peregrinibacteria bacterium. Taxonomy (GTDB): domain Bacteria; phylum Patescibacteriota; class Gracilibacteria; order UM-FILTER-43-11; family UM-FILTER-43-11; genus JAZDOH01. The sequence continues at coordinate 28,046 of JAZDOH010000030.1, forward strand.
CGGCGTGGAACCTCAGTCGGAAACGGTTTGGCGCCAGGCGGATAAATATCACGTGCCCCGCATGTGTTTCATCAACAAGCTTGATCGCATGGGCGCCAGCTTTTATAAATCCTATGAAAGTATTTTAGATCGCCTAACCAAGCATGCGGCTCCAATTCAAATCCCAATCGGAGTCGAAGCAGCTTTTAAAGGCCTCATCGACTTGGTAGCCATGAAGGCCACAATCTACAAAGATGATATGGGGAAAGAAATGGAAGAAATAGATATTCCGGCGGATATGAAGACAGAAGCTGAAAAGTGGCGCGCCACGCTCATCGAAAAAGTCGCGGAAGGGGATGACGCGTTAATGGAAAAGTACATCGAAGGAAAAATGCCCACGGCTGAAGAACTCAAAGCCGCCATTCGCCGCGCCACCATCAAGAACACGTTTGTGGCAGTGCTCGTTGGTTCCGCGCTGAAAAATAAAGGAGTTCAGCCGCTCCTGGATGCCGTGAACGACTACCTCCCTTCTCCTTTGGATATTCCTCCCGTGGAAGGACATTTAGAAGGCGATCCGGAAAAGAAAATCAGCTGTCCTCCGGATCCAAAAGGCCCTATGGCCGCGCTCGCGTTCAAAATCATGACAGATCCCTTTGTGGGACGCCTGGTGTTCGTCCGAGTGTATTCCGGAACCCTGAAAGCCGGTTCGTATGTGTATAATGTGTCGAAAGGGGAAAAAGAACGCGTGGGCCGCGTGCTCCAAATGCACGCCAACCATCGGAAAGAAATCGATGAAATTCCCGCTGGGAATATCGGCGCGGTGGTCGGGCTCAAAAGCGCCCGCACCGGCAGTTCGCTGGTGAATGACGGCGATCCTGAATTGATTTTGGAATCAATCACCTTCCCGGAACCGGTTATCTCCATCGCCATTGAACCTAAAACCAAGGCGGATCAGGAGAAGATGGGAGTCGCCCTGCAAAAGCTGGCGGAAGAAGATCCAACCTTCCGTATTTTCACCGATCCGGAAACCAGCCAAACCATCATTTCCGGCATGGGCGAATTGCACTTAGAAATTCTCGTCGAACGCATGCGCCGTGAATTCAAAGTCGAAGCCAATGTGGGGCGGCCGCAAGTCGCCTACCGTGAGACCATTCAAAAAGAAGTGGAAGAGGAAGGTAAATACATCAAGCAAACCGGTGGCCGCGGACAATATGGCCACGTGTACCTGCGTGTTATTCCCAATGAACCCGGCAAAGGATTTGAATTTGTGGATAAGATCGTGGGAGGTCGCATCCCGCGTGAATTCATCCCCGCGGTGGCAAAAGGAACCGAAGAAGCGCTTACCCGCGGTATTGTTGCCGGTTACCCGGTGGTGGACGTAAAAGTCGAACTTTTCGACGGTTCATACCACGATGTGGACTCCTCGGAACTCGCGTTCAAAATGGCCGCTTCCATGTGCTTCCAATCTGCCTGCCGCAAAGCGAGCCCCGTTCTCCTCGAGCCAATCATGTCGGTCGAAGTCGTCACACCGGAAAATTTTATGGGAGACGTCATGGGTAACCTCAACTCCCGCCGCGGACAAATCGAAGCCATGGGAGATCGCGGAGTGGCCAAGACCATTCGAGCCAAAGTGCCGCTCTCCGAAATGTTCGGTTATTCCACCGATCTGCGCTCGATGACCCAGGGCCGCGCCAGCTACACGATGGAATTCGCGTTCTATCAAAAAGTGCCGAACAACGTGGCTGAAAAGATCAAAGAAGCAAAAGGGATAAAATAATCTCTGTACGGATCCGACTTTTTTCTTTACAGACTTTGCGTTTTTTTGTTATAGTCATTCGTAGTCAAAATATGAAAAACAAACACCCTTTTAAGCCTTTGCGTTGGCTGTTGGATGTGGTGCCCAAGGGCATCGCGGTTTTTGCCATCGCCGCCGGCACCTACTACGCCTACGCGGAAATCACCTATCCTCCCCAGCCCTACGTCGTCACCGGCGTGGTGGGGCAGTTTGTAGGAGTGACGGCAGATGTTTATGATGGTTCTCCTGTGGGCTACCAAAACGTCAATGCTTTCTGCAGTGGAGGTACCGGAGATTTATCCGGGAGTCACGTTTGCACCGCCATGGAACTCATCAGCAGTTACAACGTGGGCAATCCGGTGATTGTCGCTCAGGGGGGAAGAGCTTGGTTTAATAATGGCCCCCCAGGGTACATCACCAATGTGGTGAATGATTGCACTGGCTGGAATAGCACTAGCAGCACGGTTTTTGGGGCGATCTGGAAGTTTAGTAGCCCCAGTAGCGCGAGCCTTTCTCCGTGCAACATTTCCAATTTGCCTTTTTCCTGTTGTAAATAATTTCGATCATGAAAAAATTCTTACTGATCATCATTCTCCTTGGTTTCATTTTATCGCCTTCTTCTGTTTTTGCTCTCAGCGAAAGCTGTAATCCGGCAGTTTCATGCGATAAGGAAAAAGATTATTACACTCAGAGTGGCAGATCAGATTGTTTTAAACACATCAGCGCTGTTTTGGGATCGATTGAAACCAGCTGTTCCGTTTCGAATCCGGAAGGCCAAACCTGGAGCTTCAGTTGCAGCCT
>JAZDOH010000042.1:0-9843 GCA_043798815.1 Candidatus Peregrinibacteria bacterium
CTTTTTGCTTTTTTTAAATGCCAAATCCTCGATGAAAATAAAGTAGTTGATGATCGTACTTGTACGGGAATTACCGCAAGGCCAAACGCTCCTACCCGCCCTGAAGCCGTGTGCGGCAACTCAATCATAGAGGCAGCTGAAACGTGTGATGACGGGAATAGAGTGAGTGGGGATGGCTGTTCTGCTACATGCGCCAGCGAAGTTGTCGGTGAGGGTGAGGGTGAAGGAGAGGGTGAGGGTGAAGGAGAGGGTGAGGGTGAGGGTGAGGGTGAGGGTGAGGGAGAGGGTGAGGGTGAGGGTGAAGGAGAGGGTGAGGGTGAGGGTGAGGGGTCAAGTGTTAGCACTCCTCTACTCAACTCCATTTCCGTTTCTGTTTGCAGTAGCTGCAATAGATCCGCTGAAGTCGGAGGTAGCATTGCTTTGAACGCATGGGCTTATTTTGAGGACGAACCGGTGAGGAATATTACCTCTCAAGCCACCTATGATAGCGACAATTCCTCCATTGCCCGAATTGCCGGCTCCAATGTGATCGCCGTTGCCACAGGAACAGCCGCCATCACCGCTTCTTTTTCCGATGGAGGGGTTACCAAAACTTCTCAAATAACCATCACTGTTTCTGCGCCAGCGCCTACAGTAGTTGTCGGAGAGGGTGAAGGTGAAGGTGAAGGTGAAGGTGAAGGTGAAGGTGAAGGCGAAGGTGAGGTCGCGGGCGAAGGAGAAGGTGAAGGCGAAGAGGAGGATGCCTCTAGCGGCGCCTCTCAACAAGATGATCAATTGGCTTCCGGACAAGAAGATTCTAATCTTCGCTCGGCAGCCCAAGAATTGGAAGCGGTTACCGTTCAGGCAGAAGCAACGGCAGAAACCGTTGTTCAAACTCAAACCATTGTTACCAAACCGGCCGTAGTGATCAATCACCCCCTTCAAAAACAAGAGGTGGTCACCAAATTGGATTTGTGCCGCAAACAATATCCTGGGTTGAATTTTGATACTTCTGTCGACCAAGATTCCGATGGTCTTTCCAATAAGACCGAATGTTACGCAGGCAGCAATCCCACTCAGTACGATACTGATAGGGATTCTTGTTCGGACGGTTCTGAAATCAATGAAATGGGAACCAATCCATTGATGGCTGGCGATTGCGGTGTGCAAGCCTCTGAGCTCAAGGTGACTATTACCGATCCGCAAGCCGGCTGGATTTTAAGAAAAGTGGAAGTGGCTGGCTTTACGCCCGTAAACACCAAGTTTGTTTCTGCGATTTCATTCCCCGCTGACCAAAAAGTAGTGACCGGACTCAAAAACGCGCTTTCAGATCTCTCCACTCAAAAAATGCCAAAGAAGCTCAGGAGAAATTCCCGAACGTGCTTCAGGCACTCTCTGTAGCGGAAGCCTTCGTGGCGGAACATGGAACCAGTTATGATTATGAGAATTTGGCACAAATGACGGAATCTCTCCGCACGGTTGTAACTCAATGGGGTTCCCAATTGAGTGCGGCAAAACCAGAACAATCAATAGTCCTCCCCGATGGCTTCGCCTTGGCCCTCGAACAACTGCGAGCCCTTCAAGATGAAAAAATGGTTCTTGGAACCACCACTCAGTTTTCAGATGCGGATTTGAGCGGAAAACGCGCCAAGAAATTTGCCTTGCTTCCACAAACCTCTCCAAAAAATAATAAATTGTATGATTTGGTGGTCGTGGCTAATTTAGCGAATGGATCCACTCTTTCTTCCGCTCCGGTGCGCTTTGGATTGGATGATGCGATGCGTGTTTCTAAGCCTCGCCCCCGTTCCATTGGTAAAGTCACCATTCCAGATGATTCCCCTGCCCTTTCGCATCTTTGGATTGGCAATGTGCGCGCGGACAGCCTGAAAGACGGTGTGGAATTGGAAGTCGATCAATCTCGACCCGTCGTTTCCGGAGACACGGAATTTTCTAGCCAGGTGTTCGCCGTTTGGAATAGCATCGTGCTTGCCTCTTCTGTGATTTCCGATAGTGAGGAAGGCGCTTTTTCTATCCAGGCCCCCAAGGATTTGGAACCTGATGTTGGCCATCGAGTCACACTGTTCGCCGTCAAAGCGGATGCCAGCGGCATGCAAGCCCGCTCCGACAGCGTGAACGTGTTTTTCCGCGTAAAACCCGCGGCCACCGGTTCCAGCGCTGCTTTATGGGCCCTGGGAATTCTGTTCGCTTTGTCGTTCTTTGTTGTTCTCCTCCGCCGCAAAGCCAAGAAGGAACAATTGCCTCTGGCCCTGGAGCCCGTAGCGACGGATTCTGCTCAAGAAACGATTACCGCAGAGGAAGCGGCAAAAGTGTTTGAAGCGCAAATGCCTGCTCCTGCTCCAACTTCCTCCGCTTTCACCCCCTCTCCCATGGTTTCAGAAATTGAAAAGGAATTCGATGAAGCTTTTAAAACCGCAGGAACTCCGGAATCTTCCGAGTATTACGAGCATTTAGAAGATGCGGCCCGCGAGCAGCAAACCAAATCGCAAAAAATGCCTCTTTAAAAAACTTTTTAAACCAGGGTTGCCTTTAGGGTAGCTCTGGTTTTTCTAGTATCACCTTAATCCTTGGATCCACTTCAGCTTGTAGCGTTTGTTCAATGAAAGGTAATGTAACCGCTTCGCCAATCGGACAATGCCCGCATGCGCCATAGTATTGGATATGCACCTTGTTCCCTTGAATATCTAGTATCTCCAATCCCCCGCCATCCCGTTCCAACATGGGATAAACTTCGGACTCCAGAGCTTTATTCACCAAACGCACCTGTTCGTTGAGACTGAGCTTTGAGAAGCTCAATCGTTTTTTTGTCTTGCCTATCATCGACAGGCAGGCCTTTGATTTAGTGGATTTCCGGGGCATTGGAAAAGGATTTTGGTTTGAATGCCGTAATACTATAAAGTCCCGCCAGAATAATCAAGAAACCTCCCAACTGGTAGATCGTAGGAATTTCTTTGAGGAAAATGGTGGCGAGAATCATGCTGAAGGCTGGGAAGCTCATCCCAATGATGACGGCTTTTCCTACTTCTATCCGCTTGATCCCTTCATACCAAAATACTTTACTCAAAGCGGAAACTAAAAAGCCATTGAGCAAAAGAATCCACCAAAAATCTTTTAATAATTTTAAATCAACGCTTTGAAAAGATTCAAATGCCAGACTAAAGCCCAACAAAATCAACCCTCCCAACAATGAACGGGCAAAAATGAGCGTAAAGGGATGTGCAATGACAAGCGCTTTTTTCGCATAATAATTCCCAATGGGGTAAATGGCTGTGGCCAAAAGGATTAAGAGGGCTCCCGTGTTAAGTTCAAATATTCCATTCCATACCACCAATGCCGTCCCCGCAAACATGGCGATGGTTCCGAAAATTTTTATCCGCGTGATACGTTCGCCGACAAAATGGAAAAAAAGGAGGGTGAATAGGGCTTCCGCCGTGAGCAAAATGGATGTGTTGATGCCTGAAGTGAGCTGAGCCCCTTTGTAAATCAAGATGGAGGGGAAAACAATGATGCACAGCGTGATGATGACGATCGGCTTCCACACTTTTCTCTCTAAAAGCTCCCTCGAGCGGTTGGTCACAATCAGCGGAACCCCCATCGTTAATCCTGCAATGAGCGAAGTAATGGCCGCGAAAAAGAGGGGCGGCATTTGTATTGAGCCGTAATGCACTAAAATCGGAAAAAGAGCCATGATGAGCATCTCTCCAAAAACCAGGATTTCGCCAAGGCGCTCCTGCGATTGAGAGCGAAAGAAAAACATGGTTGTATTGTAAAGGATTGCAAAGAAGATATGAATAAGAATTTATCACTGCTTCCAGCTGAACGAATTGAGCAAATCATTTACGTGATACGAGGGTACCGAGTCATGCTGGATCGAGATTTAGCTAAGCTTTATGGTGTTCTCACTAAAGCCTTGCTCCAAGCTGTTAAGCGTAACATTAAAAGGTTTCCGGAGGATTTTATGTTTCAGCTTTCTTGGGGGGAGGCTCAGCGTCTAAGGTCACAATTTGTGACCTTAGACGAAAAACAACCTGCCGGACGTGGAAGATATTCCAAATACCGACCTTACGCATTCACTGAGCATGGCGTCGTCATGTTGGCCAATGTACTTAGGAGTGAGCGAGCTGCTTTAATAAGCATCGAGGTGGCACGCGCCTTCATCCGTCTGCGCCAAACCTTAGCCTCTCATCACGAACTGACCAAAGAAATGGTTGACTTAAAATCGTTCGTCCTCAAGCACGCCCAAAAGAGCGATCAGGAATTCCGGAAAGTGTGGCGTGCTATTGAAAAATTGTCCATGCCACCTCCAAAAGAGGAATGTAAAATGGGATTTAAGTTGGATTAATATATTTCTTTTAAATAGCAGTTCTCGCAATAAACGATTTCCGGACGATCTGGGGCATACGTGGTGACGATGGGTTTTTTGCACTTCATGCAAGCGCGGTCGTAGAGTTTGCGTGGGTTGCGGAGCGCCATTCTCCGACGATGACGCTCATCCGGATGGAGGTGCGGAATAGGCAAACCCATTTCCCGATAAAATTTGAGTTCCTGGGCGATGATTTTAAACGGTTTTTGCGTGGCTTCACAAAGAATAGCCCAATTTAAGACGTCATCGGGAGTATTCGTGATTGTATCCGGCAAACGCCGTGCCGGAATCATTTTTTTAGCTTTTATTGCTGGTGGTTCATAATCCGACCATTTGAATCCAGATTTTAACGCTTCTTCTTTGGCCAGCGGGAAATACTCCATGGCCATGGTTTCATTGTAGCCAAATTGACTGAGATGCGGCGGAAAAAATTCACCCCATTCCCCCGTTTTTTTCATGTGTTCAATGACGCGCTGCAAAAGGCGTTCATATTCTTCACGAGAATATTGCTTGTTGAGTAGGCAATAGGATTTGTGACGTAATCCAGTACATCCGAAGCAATCCTTACAGGCGCTAACGCAATCACAATAAAACACGTCGCTGCTGTAACGGCAAAAATTAGTGAAAGCGGAATGGTACGCGGTCGTCGTAGCCTGCATAAAATACAAAAGCTCACATTCCTTGCCCACCATGGTGCAATCCATTAAGTCCTTTCCTCCCCATCCGGACATCTGGCAATGGCTGCAGTCCTGCGCGCCCATAGGGACATCAAAACAGTCGTGGCAGTTTTTCGCGTTTTGGAAATAATCCCCTGAACAATTTTCCGATTGTTCGGAATGGACGCAGCAATAAGGAAATTGAAGTTTCCATTGATTGAATTTCTTCATTTCTTCAGCGAGATACCCTTCCAGCAAACGTTTTTGCATCGCTTCAAAATCCGCCTTAGAGGCAGGCTGGTTATAAATATAATATTCCTTATCGGTCAGGTTCTTGCAGGCAATGCATGACTTTAAACGTTTACAATTTTCCAACATCCATGAGTTTTGGCAGTTTTTGGAATCATGGCAATAAAAACACTCATAACAATTGTCGCAATCGGTGCATTCATACGCCCGCCCTCCATTCACGCATAATAAGGTGTCCATTGAATTTTTTGTCATTCCTGTCCATGTGCTGTAATAAACATCCTCGCAATAAAATCCGGCTAACAGCATGTAACTATTTTTATTGCTCGCGCCAAACGTCGTATATTCACAATTTTCATTCGTCCCGTCCTGATGCATGCCTCGACGAGGAACCGCGAGCAGGAGCTCGCCCATTTGCTCAAAAAACGGACGTGAAAAATCAAAGTCACGGCCATAGGAAAGCGGATCCCATTGATCGCTCCACCACGCGCTTTCCTTATAAACTTTATAAGGTTTGTCAGGGGAATAAAGCGACACCATTTCTTCACCGGTAAGATCACATTTTCTTTTATAGAGCTTGCTTTGGTTTCGGAAAGCCCACCGTCGCTGCTGTCTGCAGTCCGGACAAAGGAGCGGTTCCGGAACATTCATCTTTGCGTAAAATACACGATCGCTATCGGTAATCTCAAAATCCACACTGCATTGTTTACAAGTTTTCATGTTGCCTTGAGTAATCTCTGAAAAATGAGAAGGGTTATTGCGGATGGCACAATCGCGCTGATCATGGTTTCAGGAGAAGTGTTGCCAAGAGTCACCCATGCAAAAGTATAAATAACGCCACTTGCAATGCTAATGGCCACGGCACGACTTTTGAGATGTATAAAAAAACTAGCGATGATTGCTGGTGCAAGAGCCATTCCTATGGCGTCTGAAATCAGTGCCAGCTTAACAATATCGCGGAAAAAATAAGCAAGGCTTGCTACTAGAATTATAGTAATTATGAGGCTCCATCTTGTGTAATAAACCAATTCATTTGATGAAAGATCGCGTTTTTTAAGAGGGCCAATAAAATCTTTAGTGATGTTGCTAGCAATGAGAAAAAGAAGCGTGTCTGCCGTAGAAAGAATGGCGGCAAAAATGAGTATGGCACCAAGGCCCACAAGCCCTGATGGCAAAAGATGAGTAATGCCAAATACGAGTGCTTGGGAGGGGTCGATGTCAGGAAATGCCTGTCTGGCTGAAAGGGCGATGAGTGTCATTCCAATCCCCAGAATGATCAGAGCAATCGAAGAATAAATTAATCCCCAACGTACCACTCGATCATTTTTTGCCGCATAAATCCTTTGCCAGGTGGCTGGATCATACCAAACAATTACAAGGCCTAGTACAAAAAAGGAAATGGCAGTTCCCCAAGTGGAATTGTTTTGTAATAAAGCGCTCACGGGAAGATCAGCTCGGCCAGCCATGCTGAATCCAATGACGAACATGAGAACAAGCATGGCTAAATACTGAAATATATCCGTCCGAATCATCGAACGGAATCCGCCCATGAGGAGATACGTTAAGACCACACTTGCGCTAAGCAATAGCCCTGTTTCATAGGAATAAGAGCTAATCCCAATGATCACTCCAACCCCTCCTATGAATTGTTTGAGAATTAAAATAATAAGCTCCAACAACACCAGTAGCGCAACAAATCGCCCTACTGACCCTCCAAAAGAATGATGGAAAAAATCCGCCATGCTATTGAATTGATGTTCGTGCGCTAATTGGCGCAAACGATGAGCGTAAAAAGCAAAAACAGTAAATCCTATCGCCACCCCCAGAATTGCCGAAAGCGCTCCAATGCCGAATTGAAAAATATAAGCAACAAAAACTACCATTGCTGTGGCGCCAATCAGTGAAGCTACTACAGCGCATACAAAACTAAAAAGCCCGAGTTTGCGATCCATGTTTACATAATCTCCACTCATTTGCCGCCGACCGCTAAAATATCCAATCAGGACACAAATGACGATGTAGCCAATGATGAGATAAGTGTCGAGCATGATTTTAAACCACAGGTTCCGGCGATTCCGCTTTCATTTTTTCTTTGATTTCCTGAACTTCGCCCAGGAGTTTCACAAAATCTTCTTTGGGCATCACGTGAGTGCCTACGAGACCCAATTTGAGGTTGAAATCTTTTTGCTCGAACAAATAGCTGAGATACCAATAACCGCCGAAAAAATATAGGAGCATCACCGGCAGATAAAGCGGAATGCCAAGAACGGTGAAATTGAGCGACAGCACAAAATCATACATCGCGTGCAAGAACATGGAGGCGATCAGACCCGTCACCATCATTTGATCGTGATACATATGGGATTTTTTCAGGTGAAGCACTCGTTTCAAAAAATCAAGAATGGGGTGACTTCTTCCTTGCTTCATGATTTGGATTTTGAGCATGGGGGAAGCAAAAAACGCCATGCCGTAGTAATATCCCAGCACTCCCGAGCACAACACGTGCACCATGGTGACGATGGTGACGCGGAACAGGGCGAACAGGATGAACCCGCTGGTACTGAGGCTGTTCCATTGATTGATGAAATAAAGCACGTTTTCAAAAAAAGCGAATCCGAGCGCGGTGACGATTGCCAGTTCGATCACGTCATCGATGGACTGAAAAAAGCGGTGGCTGATGAAGCGCATGATCCAGAATTTGACGAATTCTTCCATCACGCCCACGCCCAAAAAAATGACGAAGGTTTGGAGCACGGTGTTCACGATGAGCGTTTGGATGTTGCTGCGAAAATCCACCAAACTGACTTTGAAGAAGACTAGATTCACCGTGGTGTCCCAATATCCCTGATACGTTACGATGAGTTTGGCCGCGATCATGCCGCCGATGAATGTGAGCAACACGAGCCATTTGTTCTGATGGTGTTTACGCAAAAACAAATACAACCAAAGGAATGCCGGAATGATGGCGATGAGAACCACGATGATGTGATTGAGCTGAAAGTTCAACGCAAATCGGAGGTTATGGAGTGAGCTCCCAAACTGTGTGTTCTGGCCAAACACGCATTGATTATTTTATAGCATACCAGTTGCCGATGTTGAATGCGATAATCGCGCGCCGGAACGGCGATGATTTGGCGTTTGGCCTCGCGCAAACCTTCCGGTGTGCGCACCAATCCTGCATATTCCCACATGATGCGTCCGAGCCTTTCGCCATACGCCTGCACCTGAGGCCAGGGTTCGGTTTCGAGGGCGGGTGTTTGCATGTCATTCCGAGCGACAGTCGAGGGATCTAGATCCCTCGACTCGCCTTCGGCTCCCTCGGGATGACAATGGGAAGCCAATGCCTGCGCGAACACCACAGCTTCGAGGAGCGAGTTGGATGCCAGCCGATTGGCTCCATGCACGCCGGTGCAAGCCACTTCGCCCACGGTCAAAAGGCCCGGAAGTTGAGTTTCGCTTTTTAAATTCACCGGCACGCCCCCGCACGAGTAGTGAGTCGCGGGAGTGACGGGAATTAGATCTTGGGTCAAATCCATCCCATAACCTTTCAAACGTTTTGTGATGTTGGGAAAGTGATCGTGAATGGCGGCCGCTTTTAAATGGCGCATGCTCAAGTAAACAGACCCATTCATGAGTTCAAAAAAAATAGCTCGTGCCACCACATCGCGCGGAGCCAGTTCGGCCTTGGGATGAAATTGCCCGAGGAATTCCTGGCCATCGTGATTCAGAATTTTCGCCCCAAACCCCCGGAGCGCTTCGGAAAGTAAAAAATACCTGCCTTCATCCGGACGGGCATAGGCCGTTGGATGAAACTGGATAAATTCCAAGTCTTTCATTTCAAGCCCGGCATTGATCGCCAGCGCCAACCCATCGCCACACGAACCGGGCGTGTTGGTGGTGCGGCCAAAAAGCTGCCCCAGGCCTCCCGTGGCCAAAATGGTGACGGATGCCTGAATGGGCTCAAGATCTGTTTTCTCTCCATGCCTCACCCAAGCGCCTCCGCACCGACTATTACTCACCATCAATTCCACCGCTTCCATGCCTTCTGCAATTTCAACGTTTTTATCTTTTTTAACCGCCTTGATGAGCGCGTTGAGCAAATCCTGCCCCGTAAAATCACTGGTGCGCCATACGCGGGAATGAGAATGACCGCCTTCCAATGCCGGCTCTTTTTCAAATTCCACACCAAGATCGCGCAAAAACCGAATAGCTTTGGGGCCATGCTCCACCATGAACTTCACGGCACGTTCATCGTTGTGATGCGCGCCCGCCTCCAAAGTGTCTTTGATGTGACTTTCAAATGAATCTTCTTTGCCCATCACCGCCGCGATGCCGCCTTGAGCCCAGTAAGTATTGGCTTCTTTGAGTTTGCCTTTGGTCAAAACGAGCACACTTCCTTTCTCGGCTAAAAGATGCGCCGCTGTTAGCCCAGCAATACCAGTGCCGATGACAAGAAAATCCGCCTGTTTCATGCGGGTATTATACCTGAACGTTACAAGCTCTCACTAATTTGCTTAGCGCTGTGAACTTTGCCTCCATCCTCCACGACTTCTCATTTGATCATCTGCTCTTCTTGCT
>JAZDOH010000040.1:0-7425 GCA_043798815.1 Candidatus Peregrinibacteria bacterium
CGGGATTAACCTTTTCATCCATAGGAAGAAGTCAGGTGACGGTGACGGCGGATGGAACCTTTCCCAATCAGGGGGTTGGCTCAGCTTCCATCGAATTTGATAACGGCATAGGAGTGACTCAATCCGTTACTTTAGGAGCCGACTGGACCAATTCCAATTTAAGTGCAGGCACTGAATATACTTATACGGTTTATGCCAAAAACGGAGATGGAGATGAAACGGCTAGCGCGGAAGGGGTTGTAACAACCGATTCAGGATCTTCTGCACCGCATGACCCGGGAGATGAGGGCAATGGCAATGGCGACAATGGAAATGGCCAAGATGGCAATGGGCAAATCACCGACGGAAGAACCTGTACCGAGTTACCAGGAACCAGTCAACGCAATCGTTATTGTTTTGCGAACTTACAAGATCTCTTTAGCTACCTCAATAATCTTGTCCGTGTTTCCAGGATGCACCCAGGAGATTACCTGGACTTTAACAGAGATGGCGTATTCGATCTGAGGGATATGGTGGAGTTTATAAGAAGGTGAAAAATTGTGGTGGGCGGTCGAGGACTTGAACCTCGGACCTCGACATTATCAGTGTCGCGCTCTAACCACCTGAGCTAACCGCCCGCATCAGCGTCAACCACGATACCGAAGGCTTTTATTCAAGTCAATTTTGATTCGCCTTTTCCGTTTCTTCCGCGCCCCTTCTCATTTTGGGCAATGCGATGCCAAAAAGGAATCGGGCGATTTTTCTCGGAACGGAATTGAATCGTTCTTTGGAAACTTCCTGCTCGCCAAAGGAATCGACGATCGACCAAAGCGCTCCGTTTTGGAACTCTTGTATGTTTTTCAAAATCTTAATCTTAAGCCAGCTTAAAAAACCTGGCTTGGGGGCAAGTTTATAAAGGCCGGTATCGATGAGTCTTACTTCCCCCGCTTCGGCGACAACACCGTCTGAAAGAGGGAAATCTTCCCCCCAATCTTCTTCCGTTGTGATACGCTCGTCCGCCACCATCAGATTGCTGACTTCGGCCCGCATCGCTCTGCAGAAAGGATTGAGAGTGTGGAGGATGAGAATGAATGATTTTCCTCCTAAAAGATCAACGCCTCTTTGTTCTTCTGAATCTTGTAGCATTTCTTCGCTGGCACAAACGCATCGGTAAACAAGGTCGCGGTATTTTCGGCAACGCATTAAATCACCGAAAGTCATGGGGTGGGCAGGCTCAAACAAAGGTTGTTTCAAAACATAGTTGACACTTTTGCGTGTCTTGCGAGCCTCTCTTCTGGTGTGCATAAAATCTGTGACCACATTAATGATCTCCCAACCGACAACATGGGTATAAAGTTCTCGAAAAAAATGGATTGGTTTTTCAAGCTTGTGGTGCAAAGCTTCACGAAAAGCCGCAATGGATTCTTCATCGTGAAAACCCATGACAATTCTACGGACAGTTTCAGCAGGCCACTGGACAATTTGCCTGGGCAAATTTGGTTCTTCCGAATAGGAAACACGCGGATTTTCTTGAACTCGTGTAGGCAATATTGGCAACAAATATCTGAGAAGAATCTCAATGTTTTCCCGAACGGTTGCCGCATCCATTTCCTGCCACAGCAAACCAAGTGGCTTGGGAAACTTCCAGGCAACTCTTCTTTCTTCGTCAATGATGACATGATGCTCAGCGCCACCAAAACGTTTTCCGGAAATCACCAGAGTGGTCTCTGGCTTGAGCCCATCCGAGGGAGTTTCGAGTGAAGGAAGGAATTCTGCGCTCAAGGAATGCCCGTTTAATGATAAGGGGGGTTATTCTACTACACGGCGAACGGCATTAAAAGAGACAATCCTGGCATTGCGTATGAGCCCCTTTCTTTTGGCTCGCATCAGCGGTGTACCGGCAAAACGTCGAGTGAATTCTTCATCGGTCTTAATAGCCAACACCTCGCGCAGATTGAGCGACTCCCCTACCCCGTACTCACTTGTAAATTCTTTGATCAAAACCTTCTGCTGATGGGCGCGGGCAATATTGAACGGGCAAACTTCCTGGCACGTGTCACAGCCAAAAAGCCGATTGCCGATTTTGGAGCGCAGTTTTGGTGGAATAGAACCTTTGTTTTCAATGGTGAGGTAGGCAATGCACTTGCGTGCATCAATCACTCCCGGAGCCACAATGGCGCCGGTGGGGCATTTATCCATACATCGTGTGCAGTTCCCGCAACTGGGCATGCGCGAACGATGAGTTGCTTTAAGATTGATATTCGTCATCACCGAAGCAATAAAAAAGTAACTTCCGCGGCTTGGCGAAATAATCATGGAGTTTTTTCCAAAAAACCCAATCCCAGCGGCTTCGGCTAACACCCGATCCACGGTGGGTCCGCTATCGACGGAAATATAAGTGTTGATTTTGGGGTTCTGCTTCTTGAGCCGCTCAGAAAGCGTAAGCAATTTTTTCTTCAGAACTTTGTGATAATCTTTGCCCACCGCGTAACGAGCCACCCGGCCTTCATTAATTGAACACATTTTTTGTTCAGATTTACCGTACCACGCTCCCAAAACGATCACGGATTTAATGTCCGGTAACTTGTGTTCCGGGTGATATCGATCCACTTTCATCTTGTGGAGCCATTTCATACCCGCATTCAGTCCTTTTTTGACCCAGCCATCAAAAATACCTTCATGTTTTTGAAGAACTTTTTTTAGTTCCGGATAAGTTACAATCCCGTACAAGCTCCAGCCCTGGCTTTTGATAAATTGGTCTATGGATTCTTTCATAAAAATATGATATAATTATACGATAATTTATGTGGAATAAGGAATTCAAATTTCATATTTTCTTCCTCGTCGTCACGATTCTGGTCGTGCTGGCTGCTGGTGCAGTGACTTTTGCCTACCTGGAAGGCTGGTCATTTATTGATTCATTGCACTTTGTGGTTATGCTGGCAACCACCATCGGATACGGAGATCTTGTTCCCACGAGCGAGCTGAGTAAGATTTTAACGATGATCTTCACTATCAGCATCATTCCATTCGTGCTGTACTTGTTCTCGCTGTTTGCCAAAGTGGAAACCGCCCAGCTCTACAAAAAACTGCACGCCGTGGAACGCATGCAAAAGGAGCAGGAAGAAAACATTGCAAAGGCTCAAAAAAAACTGGAGGAACAGCGCCGTCAGATGAAAGAGCAAGAAGAAGAAAATGAACGACAAAAGAAAAAACTCAAGGAGCACGCCAAAGAACTCAATGTCCAGGAAAAGGAATTGGAGGTAGTGGAAGACATCATGGGCAATGCCGTTGATCTCCAAAGATAAAGCCCATTGCACGCCCTGCAACCCTGCATTAAAATAAAGCCATGAAAAAAGCTTTTCTTTTCTTCGCGGTTTTACTGGTGACGATTCCTCTTTTGGGTTGTCAGCCTGCCGACACATCAAAAGAACTCAAAAAACCTATTGCAGAACCTTCATTCGTCAAAGAGTCCGCCGATCCGCTTACTGAAGCGCGAACCAAACTCTTTCAGGAACTTGGACTGAATGAAAGCGGGGAACCTTCACAAATACCAAAAAACCCCGAGCCTTTGCCAGTGGTATCTCCCAATCCTCCGGAACTGCCGGCGGTGGATGGGAATTCTGTTGAGACGAAATAAAACATTGCGTTCTGGATGCAGTAAATAGGGAGTAGAGCTCTCGACCATTCCACGTCAAAATGTTTGACGTGAATGGGTTCTCCCTAAAAGGAGGTATTCCATCCGCAGGTTCTCCTACGGATACCTTGTTACGACTTAGTCCCAATCACTGATTTTACCGTGGGCACGCCCCTCGAAAGGGTAGCGCGACTTCAGGTATCCCCAGCTTTCATGACTTGACGGGCGGTGAGTACAAGACCCAGGAACATATTCACCGCAACATGGCTGATTTGCGGTTACTAGCGATTCCAGCTTCATGGGGTCGAGTTGCAGCCCCCAATCCGAACTGAGACCGGCTTTGATGGGATTGGCTCCCCCTTGCGGGTTCGCTGCCCATTGTACCGGCCATTGTAGCACGTGTGTAGCCCCAGGCATAAGGGCCATGCTGATCTGACGTCATCCATACCTTCCTCCGACTTTTAGCCGGCAGTCTCTTATGAGAAATACAACATAAGACATGGGTTGCGCTCGTTTACGGACTTAACCGAACACCTCAAGGCACGAGCTGACGACGACCATGCAGCACCTGTCATCGGGTTCCTTACGGCACTTTCCTGTTTCCAGGAAATTCCCGAGATGTCAAGCCTGGGTAAGGTTCCACGTTTATTGTCGAATTGAACCACATGCTCCACCGCTTGTGTGGGTCCCCGTCTATTCCTTTGAGTTTTAATCTTGCGACCGTACTTCCCAGGCGGGACACTTAACGCGTTAGCTAAGGCACAGGAGGGGGTCGAGTCCCTCCTACACCGAGTGTCCATGGTTTACGGCGTGGACTACCAGGGTATCTAATCCTGTTTGCTCCCCACGCTTTCGTTTATGAGCGTCAGAAAAGACCCAGTCACCTGCCTTCGCTTTTGGTGTTCCTCCGCATATCAACGGATTTTACCCCTACATGCGGAATTCCAGTGACCTCTGTCTTTCTCTAGTCCAGGAGTTTTTGCGACGATTCGATCGTTGAGCGATCGGATTTAACCGCAAACTTACTGGACCGCCTGAAAACGCTTTACGCCCAATGATTCCGGATAACGCTTGCGCCCTATGTATTACCGCGACTGCTGGCACATAGTTAGTCGGCGCTTATTCCTGAGGTACCTTCATCAATTATTCCCTCAGAAAAGGAGTTTACAACGAAAACGCCTTCGTCCTCCACGCGGTGTCGCTCCGTCAGGCTTTCGCCCATTGCGGAAGATTCCTCACTGCTGCCTCCCGTAGGAGTATGGGCCGTGTCTCAGTCCCATTGTGGCTGGTCGTCCTCTCAGACCAACTAAGCGTCATAGCCTTGGTAGGCCGTTACCCTACCAACTAGCTGATACTGCGCAGGCCTCTCCCGAAGCGTCTTGCGACTTTAAAAGGGAATGACTTTCATCCCCCCTTTTTTATGCGGCATTAGTCCCGCTTTCGCGGGGTTATTCCTCACTTCGGGGTAAGTTACCAACGTGTTACTCACCCGTTTGCCACTGCCCTTGCGGGCCGTTCGACTTGCATGTGTTAGGCGCACCGCTAGCGTTCATCCTGAGCCAGGATCAAACTCTTCATAAAAAAAGTTTGATTGTTGATTCACCTCAATAATATTGAGGTGAATATATGCTTGAATAAAACTCTACTAGTACTATTTACTGCATTCAAAATGCAATTGAAAAATTTATACGTGGCCGAAGATTTAAAAGAGCAGTTGAGCATTGGAAAAACACTCACTCTCATCTAAAGAGCAAAACGATTGTAGTCAACGGCACCAGTGAAGTCAAGAACAAAATTACCGACGATATCGGGATACGATTTCGCGCTTTTCGACAACTCCATCAGGACGGGTTACGTCCCAGTTGGTCACTACGCGACGGCCGACTCCAACCCGGATATTTTCCACGGTTTCCGTGCGCACCTGGCGTCCATCGGAAGTGCCGTACAGCTCAAAATACGCCATTTCATTCTCATCATCCGTGTATGCGTGCACCAACAAAGGACCCGGAGTGTCGTTCAAAAACTTCAAATCTAAATTTCCCGGAGGATACACGGCGGCATCTACCCCATACCAATCGCGGTAATACGCCACATCCCAGCTATGATTGCTGCGTTCAAGAATGGAAAGTCCTGCGTTCACGGCGGCGCGAAACATGGTGGTCGATGTTTGGCATACTCCCCCGCCAGGCGCGTTTACAGCCACATCACCAAAAATCACCTGGGCGTTCACGTATCCTTTTTCAAGAG
The DNA here is from genome assembly GCA_043798815.1 of Candidatus Peregrinibacteria bacterium. GTDB lineage: Bacteria > Patescibacteriota > Gracilibacteria > UM-FILTER-43-11 > UM-FILTER-43-11 > JAZDOH01. The sequence goes on from JAZDOH010000040.1 coordinate 5,864, forward strand.
TGACCCACCCAAGAACCCGATTGTAAGAAAACACTTCGCCGGGAGCGATCACCGTTAAATTCTGGAGTTCCAGCGCGCGCTTGATGTTGTGGATTCGATTATCATGATTCCCCAGGTGAAAACTAGATTGCCCCACAGAAACAAGTTCCGGGAATGTATATCCAGAAACTTGAGAAACGACCTTGACCGGAAGCGTTTTGCTTTTGACCCGTATTTCACGAGTCTGAGACTGCAGAAGCAGCTTTGTTAAATCCGAAATCAATTGATCCTGATCGATGGTTCTTCCGGAGCGAAATTCCCCTTCGATGACAGCTTTTTGATAAGGTTCGCCATTGTATTCAGAAATGGCTTCCTGAATTCCCTTCACTTTGACTTCACTGGGCTCAACATCATAACGGTCGGCAAAATTGGCCGCGTAAAAAGCAATTTGATCCGGATTCACGTGAACTGTTTTGTCCACGTAATCAAAAACAAACCACGGCGCCGGATTCAAGGCGATATCAAGGGTTTCTTTGATCTTTCCGAATTGAACTTGCACGGGAGTTTGGCTGAGTTCTTTGACGGTTGCGAGCATGGCCGGCAAATCAAATTCTTTGACTGTTGGCTCAAGGCGCTCGGTGCGCACAAAATAATCATTGGCATTGGAGTCGTCAGGCGCGCTGAGTTCTTGTGAAATCTCTTCAGTGATTCGTTCCGCTTCCCCTTCTGCAATTTTTTGTCCGAAAAGGGCAGGAATTACGCTCCATCCATCCGTAGCGGAAAAGACCAACTCGGCATTCTGGACTGGCCGCTCATAAGCAGTCAGCTTTTTTTGAACGGCTTGTTCCAACTGATTTTTTTCAGTCGTTAAAACCAAATTGATTTTTTGTGAAAAAGTCGGCTGAGAATTCGATGAAAGCACTTCCGCCTTCAGCCACAAGGAACGCCCCACTTTAAACAATTTGTCTACGGTCGCAGAAACATCAAAACTCACTCCCAGTTCTTGAGGCGTGAGCGCAACATTCAAACCATCGCCTTCCAAATGAATTGAGAGAGAACCAAGGCGTTCGGCCATCTGTTCTGCCACAGGGGTCACTTGCTCCCGAGTCATTCCTTCGACGAATTGATTACCAAGATAAACCCCACGGGCAATGTACCGTCCCGAATTCCAATACAATAGGGCGGAAACGATGGAAACCCATCCGAGAATGAACGCCATGAATTTGATACGTTTTGAGTGATCCATAGAGGAATTTTTTGTGTTTGTTTTTTAAAGCTATTAGATCATTATACATTATCTTTGATATTTAGTCAATAATATAGTACGGTAAAAAAGAGGGTTTTAACGTTTTTAGCTAAAAATCCCCTAAAAATGACTCATTATTTAAACAAAAAGCCCAGTTGATTCTCAGCCACTTCCCCACTCGTGTTATCCCACACCACATCCGCGTATTTAAGGTAAAGCGCGCGACGTTCTTCCCATAAACGCTTGAGTTCTTTTTCAGGCTTTTGATCGGGTTTAAACGGAGGACGAACGGGGTTATTGATGACCCTCAAAGCAAGAACGTGAGGATCGGCGTAAA
>JAZDOH010000069.1:0-13687 GCA_043798815.1 Candidatus Peregrinibacteria bacterium
CAGGACCGTCAACGATGCCGCGGGAAATGGTCGGCGGAGTCTCCGGTAGCAACGGTTTTTCCATAATCTCCACTCTTCCCGAGCGAACCATCACCTGTTCCGTACCGCCGTTTGCGATTACCCCAAACTCCGTCCCCCGCACCCCCGCGATGGCGGAAGTGGTTTCTACGTTAAACTCTGAAGTGGCGGAGAGGCGGACGACTTTGTTCCAGATTCTTCCGGCGCTCAGATGAGTGGTGATTTTGGTGATGATGGAATCCTTATTATTTTCAGCCACTTCCATTGCTTTGAGTTCCAGGGTTGTATCCGGTTCCAGTGAGGTGACGGAACCGTCGGAAAAGTACAGGTCTACGCTACCATTGTCGCTGGTAGTAATGATCGTATTTTCTTGAGCAAGAAGATCGCCAGGGCAAAGCTTGTTTGGATCAACATCACAGCGCGTACCGCCTGGAACCGGAGTTACGATCACGCTGCCCGTTACGTTTTGGGCTCTTGCCACCAGCACACGGGCATTCGGGTTGTAGGGGAGAAACTCCTTACTCCGCTGGACGACAAAATTAGGCCCATCGTAAGCGCGTATCACAGAGGGGAGAGGGAATCCTTTGAACAGATTGTCCTGAGTGCGCGCCTCAAAACCACCGTCGTCGTTCTGCCACAGGCCGGCCACCTGGTAAAACTGACCGTCCGCGCTCATGCCGTACACGTACCGGCTGCCAGTCCTCGGATCCACCGGAACTTCCGGCAGATAACGTTTTCCCAAAAGCGCGTTGTCCACATAACCCTGGATGAAAGTCATTTCGGGGGCATAGCAGTCGTGAACGTACTGGGCGTTACCGTCAAAACAGAGAACGTTCTGTTTTCCGCCGATCTGGGTTTTAATGTCCGGATACTTTCCGAAGTGATCCTGTTTGTACGTTTCCATGGCGTTGGCGATGGCGATGAGGTCGTCCAGCATGCGTTCATTGTCCGCTTTCTGCCGGACTTTCTGGATTCCCACAAAAGCCACCCCGCTCAAAATACCGATGATCACCACGACAACGATCAGCTCGACGAGGGAAAAACCCCGATTTTTTTGTTTTTGCATAAACATTCTTTTATTTCCTTCATTCTAGCGCAACAGAAAAAAATGGGAAGGAAATCTTTGCTGACGCAGCAGAACGCGTTTTTCAGAGATTCCTTAGCGTTTGGCCCATTGTGGTGCCCGACGAGCGCGCTTGAGACCTGGTTTTTTGCGTTCTTTAACGCGGGAATCGCGGGAAAGAAGGCCGGCTTTTTTAAGGATGGGGCGAAGCGCGGGATCAAACACGGTGAGTGCGCGGGCAATGCCGTGACGGACGGCATCGGATTGGCTGTGCATGCCTCCGCCCTGAAGAACGACAACAACATCAAAGGTCTTTTCCAGTTTGGCGAGTTTGAGGGGCCACAAGATATTGCCGATGAGAGTTCCAAAAAAATACTCCTCCATCGGCTGATTATTGATGAATATGTCCCCTTTTCCATTTTCATACAGGCGTACCTTGGCCACAGAGCTTTTCCGTTTGCCTGTGGAGTACGCGTAATTTCCAGTGCGCTGGATGGTTTTGGTTTCGGTGAGAATGGGTTGCGTGACGGCCATTTAAAATAGGGGGCTAAAGGTTTAAAATTCCAATTTGACAGGATTTTGTCCTCCGTGCGGGTGTTCAGCTCCGGAATACACAAACAGTTTTTCAATGATTCTTCGTTTCAGGCGATTGCGCTGAATCATTCCGCTCACAGCCTGGATGATGAGCATTTCCGGCTTTTTGGCACGGATGGCCTTGAGGGGGGCACGTTTTAAATGACCCCAGTAACCGGTGTGGTGGATATATTCCTTGTCTTCTTCTTTCTTTCCCGTCACCCGTACCTTGGCCGCGTTGAGCACCACCACGTAATCGCCCATGTCCAAATGTGGAGTGTAGGTGGGTTTGGTCTTGCCGCGAAGCAAGTCGGCCACGCGTGTGGCAAGATGACCCAAGGTTTTACCCTCGGCATCCACGAGATACCAGGATTTTTGCGCTTTGGTCTGAGCCTTTGGAAGGAATGTTTTGGAAGACATAATGCTATATATAGTGTTTTTGCATCTTTCTTAAACTAATTCGATGAATGCTTTGCGAGCTGCGTCGCTTGGACGAAAACCCAGTCGAATCACACGGGTAAACCCTGATGAGCGCTGAGCATAGCGGGTCTTGAGTTCTCTGACAAGTTTTTGAGCTGCTTTTTCGTCCGGAAGTAACTGAGTGAGTTGCCGCATGGCCGTGACCGGATCCTTGGTCTTGGCAATGGTGATGAGCTTTTCCACAAACGGTTTCACAAATTTCGCTTTTGCTTCCGTCGTTTCCACGTGTTCGTACAGAATCACGGATACCGCCATGTTGGTGAGCAAGGAGTCGCGATGAGGTTTAGCCCGATTGAGTCGTTTGGATTTAACGAGATGTCGCATAAAAAATGAAGTTTATAAAGAGGTGGTATCGTCCGTCATCTTGAGCCCGCGAGTCTGTAGGGCCGCTTCCACTTCGGTCATGGCTTTTTTGCCAAAACCGCGGAAATTCCCCATTTGGCTTGGGGAACATTTGACCAATTGTTCGATGGAGCCAATGCCCGCGTTGATGAGTGCATTGAGAGTGCGGGGGGAGAAGTTGAGGATTTCGATGGGGGTATACGTTTCTTTTTTTGATTCTTCCTGTTCCTCCTGGATTTGTTTGGCCTTCACGCGGGCAAAATCACTGCGAAAATCCGGTTCGACCTCTTCTCCGGGGATGAGGAACAATTCAAAGTAAGACTTGAGCACGTTGGAGCTGAATTTGAGCGCTTCTTCTGGGGTGATGGATCCGTTGGTGACGATTTCAATCATCAGTTTATCTAAATCCGTCATTTGCCCCACACGAGTGCTCGTGACGTCATAACGAACCTTGAGCACGGGAGAGAAAATCGCATCTACATAAATCAAACCAATGTCGCGATCTTTGCCCTTGTGGATCCCGGCGGGCTGATAACCGACACCTTTCTCCACCGTTAATTCCATGTCCAGCTTGGCGCTCTTTTTGGTGAGGGTAGTGATGACGAGATCGGGGTTCAGCACTTCGATGTCGCTGGAGTGTTCCAAATGTTTGGCGAGCACCGGTCCTTCTTTGCGTACGGAAAGTTTGATGGTTTCAGGATCTTTACTGTGCTTTTTCAGCTGAAGTTGCTTAAGGGTGAGTAAAATATCCAAAATGCTGTCTTGCACGCCGGCAGCGGCGGTGTATTCATGGGTGATTCCGTCAATTTTAACTGAGGTGATAGCGGCTCCCGGCAAAGAAGACAAAAGCACGCGCCTAAAGGCATTCCCCAACGTCATGCCGTATCCCGGTGGTAAAGGGCTGACGCTAAAAACCGCTTGGTTTCCTTTAGAGGATTCGGTTTTAACCTTGGGCAAACCGATCTCTTCCTGGATAATATGCATGGGGGCTTTGGGTTAAAAAATGGAACAAAATTAACGGGAATAATATTCAACAATGAGTTGTGATTCGATGGTTTTTTCCAAATCGTCTTTGGCGGGAATATCCAGCACTTGAATGATTCCTTTTTTGAGTTCGACCTTCAGCCATTTGGGGGCGTAATCCTTGAGTTCACCCAAATCGCGATACAAGGGGGACTCGACGAGCTTGGCCACGAGTTCGATTTTATCCCCCGGTTTGACCAAAAGAGAGGGGACGTCGACTCGGCGACCATTGAGCTTAAAGTGGGCATGATTGACCATTTGGCGTGCCTGCATGCGAGTCACTGCGAACTGAGCTACATAAACCACGTTATCGAGCCGGCGTTCGAGCAAGCGGAGTAGGTTTTCTCCGGTATCCCCTGTTCCGGCCATCGCGCGCTTAAAATAATTTTGGAATTGGCGTTCGGATAAACCGAAAACAATGCGGGCTTTTTGCTTTTCGAGTAATTGGCGTCCGTATTCCGACGTTTTGCCTTTGGATTTCCCACCATGCATGCCAGGCTTGACGTTGCGTTTGGTGAGAATCTTATTGTACTTTTCGGTGCCGAATAAATTCACTCCGAGTCGTCGGCATAACCGTGCTTTAGGACCTGTATAGCGCATAGAAAAAGTTTAAATACGTCTGGACTTACGGGCGCGGCAGCCATTGTGCGGAATTGCCGTGACATCAAAGATGGCTTCTAATTCCAATCCGGCAGCCTGAAGCCCCCGAACGGATTGTTCGCGGCCGGTGCCAACCCCGTTGACAAATACTTTGACCTTTTGAACACCGTACGATTGAAGTTTTTCAATCAACTTTTCACCCGTCACGGTAGCAGCGTAAGGAGTGGACTTCCGGGATCCTTTGAATCCGCAAGTGCCCGCGCTGGACCAGGCCAAAGCCTTGCCTTCTTGATCCGTAGCCGTCATGAGCGTGTTGTTGTAAGACGCCGTGATGTAAATATTGGCGTTCGGCACTGCCCGTCTCACCTTTTTGGTTTTGACCACTGGAGCAGCCGCAGTTGCCGATGTCGCCGGAGTTTTAGGGGTTGGAGTTTTAGCCATAGTTGATTATTTCTTAAATACTTACCGCTTATTCCTTACCGCTTACTTCTTTTCCAATTTCGATTTCCCGCTACCCATCGTGACGCGTTTGCCGCGTTTGGTGCGGGCATTGGTGCGGGTGCGCTGACCGCGCACAGGAAGTTTGCGGCGATGGCGATACCCGCGGTACGTGCCAATTTCCTGCAAACGCTTGATGTTGCCCGTTACGAACCGACGCAAATCGCCTTCAATGGAGTATTTGCTGACCACTTCGCGAATGCGTTGTTCTTCGTTTTCTGTTAATTCATGGACGCGCTTGTCGCCGCTCACATTCGCCATCTTCAAAATCTTGCGGCTCAAGCTGCGGCCAATTCCATAAACATAGGTAAGAGCCACTTCCAGACGTTTTTCTTTGGGGAGATTGACACCTTCTATTCTCATAATTGATTGAAATAATTAACCTTGACGTTGTTTATGCTTTTTGGAGCGGGAACATATAACACGCACCACCCGCTTGCGGCGGATGACTGAGCAATATTCACAGATGGGTTTAACAGATGCGCGTACTTTCATAAAAACTCAAACGGGTTCCGGGGGAGGGGTTTTAGGAGTCTCCTCGAGAGGCGTTAAAAGCATTGGTTTTGATTCTTTGTGTCGATAGGTGATCCTTCCTTTAGTAAGGTCATAAGGAGTCATTTCTACGGTAACCAAGTCTCCAGGTAAAATACGGATGTAATTCATCCGGACTTTGCCGGAAACATGGGCGATAATGGTATGACCCTGATAATTTTCTCCAATCAGTTCCACACGGAACGTTGCATTGGAAAGCGCTTCCAACACCTTCCCTTGCACTTCGATAACTTGTTTCGCCATGCCTTAACGCTTAAACAAAAGCGGTAAGATTTTACATAAAGGGAAAGAGGAGAGCAAAACAATTTTCTCATTTAGCCCTCTTTTTGTGTTTTTTGTAATGCTAAAACTAGGAAATATTGTATAAATATCTTTTACGTCAGTATCTCATACCCTCTTTCCGTCACCAACACCGTATGCTCAAAATGAGCGGAAGGAGTGCCGTCTGCGCTCACGACAGTCCAGGTGTCTTGCAGGGTTTCTACGTCGCCGCGACCCATGTTGGCGATGGGCTCAATAGCCAATACCATGCCAGCGAGGAGTTTGGGGCCAGTTTTCTTGTGTCCCACGTTCAAAATTTCAGGAGCTTCATGCAAATCGCGGCCAACGCCATGTCCCGTGCATTCCGCCACGGGTGAATACCCCTGCTGTTCAATGGTTTTTTCAATGGCGGCTGAAATATCCCCCACTTGTGCCCCCTCGCGAACAATCTTAATCGCCTGGTCGAGGGCTTTCTTGACGGTTTTTACGAAATGCCGCACCTCGGGCTGCACCTGACCAACCAAAACCGTCCGGGCCGCGTCGGTGTAAAACCCCTGATACAACACGCCGCAATCGATGCCAATGATATCTCCTTCGTTAAGAATGTGATCTGCATGAGGAATGCCATGCACCACTTCTTCGTTCACCGAAGTGCAAAGAGCCCCCGGAAACCCGCGATACCCCCTGAATGCCGGCACACACTCATCGTGACTCAGAATGAACTCATTGGCAATCCGATCCAGTTCCGCCGTGCTGACGCCGGGACGAATGGCTTGCTCGATCGCATCCAAAGCCGCCTTTAAAATCCGGCCGGCGTGCCGCATGATCGCGATTTCTTCCGGCGTTTTAATGGTGATGGATGAGTGCATCAGGTGAACAAATAGGCCGCTTTTTCTATCATCTCTTCCGTCACATCGGGAATGGATTGTTCCCCATCCACTTCGATCAAGCGATCAATTTCCGAGAACTTTTTGATGACGGGAAGAGTCTCTTTTTCATAGTTTTCCAAGCGTTTGGCAATGGCTTCGGTATTGTCATCATGGCGTGTCACCAGCGGGCCTCCGCAAACTTGTTCGCCTGAACGAGCGCTGCATGTTTCCCCTTCATAAAAAGCCGGATACACCTCTTTGCAGTTTTTACACACGCGCCGCTGAGTGAGCCGCTTCATGGCTTCGTCGTAGGAGATTTTAATGTGCAAGGCAAAAGCGTCATGACCATGCTGATGAATGAGCGCCAAAAGCTTTTCGGATTGGCCGGCGGTTCGCGGAATACCATCGAACAGGATGTGATGATCACCTGAAAAAGAACCGACGAAATTCTGCACCACCTCCATGACGGTATCATTATCCACCAAATCACCCCGCTCCACGATGGTTTTGATCCTTTGGCCAAGAGAGCTTCCGGATGCAATGTGTTTTCGAAGCTCCGCTCCCATCTCAAAAACAGTCAGTCCGTACTTTTGGGCCAGGATTTTACCCTGTGTCCCTTTGCCAGACCCCTGCATTCCGAAGAGAATAATATCCATGGAACTAAGCGGTAAGGATTAAGCGGTAAGCCTAATAAAGCTTGTTGTAGTCGTGCATGATCAGTTGCGCGTCGATCTGGCGGATCACCTCCAGCACCACACCCACCACGATGATGAGCCCAGAGCCGCTGATGATGAGATCACTGCTGGAAAGATTGGTGTATTTGGTAAACATCATTGGCACGATGGCCACAATGGCCAAAAACACGCCGCCAAAAAGATTCATGCGATTTGAAACCTTGCCCAAAAACTCCGCTGTTTGCGAACCGGGACGAATGCCGGGGATGAATCCGCCTCGCTTTTGGATATTCTCGGCAATCTGCTGCGCATTGAACGTGACGTTCACATAAAAATAGGAAAAAACAACGATGAGTAAAAAGTATACGGCCAAATAAATATAACCGGGGTTGGAGGAGTTCAGATGACGCAAAAGAAAATCCGCGATCGCCTGAAGCTTTACTGAACTCGAAGCCTGAAAAAACTGTGCCATGACGGCGGGGAAGGTGATGATGGAAATGGCGAAGATGATGGGGATCATGCCTGCCTGGTTCACGCGAACCGGAAGGTGGGATTTTTCACCCTGTCCCACCACGCCGCGCGTGGCATAAGTAATGGGGATGTTGCGCTGCCCCTCGGTGATTAGTACCACAAATACCAGCATGACCAACGTGATGGCCACAAAAAAGATGAAGGTAGCGAGTTTACTGGTGTCACCCGCTTGAGCCGTGCCGAGCATTCTTCCCAACACCGTGGGCATGCCGGAAACGATGCCGGCAAAGATCAAAAGGGAAATGCCGTTGCCAATGCCCTTTTCCGTGATCAGCTCACCTATCCACATCACGAACATGGTTCCAGCAGTAACGACGAGCATGATGGGTATGAGGACGAAAGGCTGGCTGATTTCGGGAATGAGTTGCCCCTGCGCCCCGTTATTCAGTAAAACTATCATGCCGTACGACTGCAAAAACGCCAATGGGACTGTAAGAATACGAGTGTACTGATTGATTTTGCGATACCCTTCAGCCCCTTCCTTGGATAACGCTTCAAGCTTGGGAATCACCACCGTCATGAGCTGGAGAATGATGGAGGCATTGATGTATGGGGAAAGCCCCATGAGCACGATCGAAAAATTTTCCATGCTGCCCCCCGTCAGGGCGGAAAAAACACCGAGCAAACTGTTTTGATTGAACAATTGCCCCAATGCGGCGGCATTCACGCCGGGAACTGTAAGATGGGCTGCCACCCGGAATACAAAAATCAAAAAGAGGGTGAAAAGAATTTTTTTGCGCAAATCCGGAGCCTGCCATATTTGATGAAAATATTTAAACATGATTTATAAAATTTTACCGCCAGCTCTTAAGATGAGATCTTTAGCCGAACGACTGTAGGCATGCAATTTGACCGTCGATTTTTTCGTGAGTTTGCCTTCTCCGAGCAGTTTTACCGGAACGTGTTTTTGACGAATGATGCCCTCTTTCAGCAAAACAGCGGGGGTGATTTCAGTGCCATGGTCGAATCGTTCCAAATCGCGCACATTTACAATTTGATAAGACACGCGGGAGGGGTTTTTAAATCCGCCCAATTTTGGCAAGCGGCGGGCAAGAGGGGTTTGTCCTCCCTCAAAACCGGGAGTTGGGTTTTTACCGCCGTGCTGACCCTGGCCTTTGCAGCCGCGTCCGGAAAAAGTACCGTGACCGGAGGCGTTTCCACGACCCAATCGTTTACGGGATTTAACAGAGCCGGATTTGGGATGGATGGAATGGAGTTGCATGGAACTTAAGCGTTAGGTTGAGTATCGGTTGAAGGAGTCGCAGGAACTTCAGCTACAGGCGCAGGAGCGGAAGAAACCTCTGCCTGAGGAGCGGGTTTTTTAGCCGGCCTGCCTTGCCGAGTCAACAGAGGAGCCTGTTGTTTTCGGCGTTGTTCGCGCTTGGCTTCGGTATCGGACTTGGTTTCGGTGAATTGAGCGTTGAATTTGGCTGGTTTTTTAGCCGGCCGTAAGCTTTGCAAAGCGTTGATGGAGGCCTGCGCCATGACCAATCCATTGCGGGATCCGAAATTTTTGCTCAATACATTTTTAATGCCCGCCAAGCCAAGCACCTTGCGCAGAGCTCCCCCCGCGATCACTCCGGTACCGGGAGCCGCCGGCAGCATCATGAATTTAACCGCTTTGTGCTTCACGTGGATGACATGAGGAATGGTGTCACCTTCGGCTACAGGCACCCGGATCAGGGATTTTTTGGCGGCAGAAACCGCTTTTTTAATTCCCACGGCAACTTCGGTGGCTTTGCCGGTTCCAATTCCAACACGGCCTTTGCGATCTCCAATGGCCACGGTGACCCGAAAACGCAGACGACGGCCCCCTTTTACCACGCGGGTCACGCGATCAATCTGAATGACTTCTTCGTCAAACTCTTTGCGCTCTTCCATCTTCATGCCGGCTTTTTTGAGGTAAGATTTTCCCATTCGAAATTTAAAATTTAGAAATTAGAATTTTAAAACTTAAGTCCGCCTTCCCTGGCTCCTTCGGCCACCGCTTTCACACGGCCATGATACAGGTATCCGCCACGATCGAACACGCAAATAGTGATGGAAGCGGCTTTGGCTTTGGCGGCCAATTCTTTTCCAACCGTTTTGGCGAGTTCCAGTGGTTTGCCTTTTTTCATTTTTAAAGTGGAACAGGCGGCGATCACATGCCCATTAGTATCGTCGATCAGTTGGGCATAAATTTTCCCCAAACTCCGATACACGCACAGCCGCGGACGTTCCGGCGTGCCGCTCAAGCGAGCGCGAATTTTATTGTGCCGTCGATACCGTTGTTGAACTTTTTTGCTGAGCATTGTTTAAAATTTGTAACTTAAAATTTAAAATTATGCCGCTCCTCCTGAACTTCCAGCCGTAGCGGCGGCCTTACCGGCTTTGCGTACGATGTGTTCATCGATGTATTTGATGCCCTTGCCTTTGTAAGGTTCGGGGGGGCGGAAAGTTCGGAGATCGGAAGCGACCTGGCCGACTTTTTGACGATCCACTCCTGTGATGATGATCGTGTTTTTATTTTCCTGATCCATTTGAATCGTCACTCCTTCGGGCGCCAAATATTCAATGGGGTGCGAAAATCCAAGGTTCAGTGTGATTTTTTTGCCACTCGCTTGGGCGCGGTAACCCACGCCGATCATTTCCAGCCGCTTTTCAAACCCTTTGCTCACCCCCACAATCATGTTGTTAACGAATGCGCGAACCAATCCATGGCATCGGCGAACCTGTAGGTCATTCCCTTGGCGCTTCACGGAAACGACTTGGCCTTCCACCACAACTTGAATCCCGGCAGGCAAGGAGTAACTGAGTTCTCCTTTTGCCCCTTTTACTTTCACGACACTTCCCGTCACAGTGATGGTAACTCCGGAAGGGGCAGCGATGGGTTTTTTACCGATTTTAGACATTGAAAATGGAAATTAATTACCAGACTTCACAGAGATATTCACCGCCCATCCCCGCTTTTTTCGCCTCTTCACCGGTCATCACTCCTTTTGGAGTAGAAATGAGGGCAATGCCATAATGGTTGCAAACGGGTTTGATTTGGCTTTTTTGAATGTAGATGCGTTGCCCCGACTTACTGATGCGCTTTAGGTTCAGGGATTTGCGATGAGGATCGAGGGTAATCTCAATTTCGGGGAAGGATCCTGTTTTTACTTCGCGAAAATCCGCAATGTATTTGTGCTTTTTAAGCACCCCCAGGATCGCCAGGTTGATTTTGGAGTAAGACGCCACAACGGTTTCTCGCCGTGCCATGCAGGCATTGCGCATCCGGGTGATGAGGTCAGCGATCGGATCGGTTACCATACTTGAAAATTAAAAATTGGAAATGGATAGAATTGTTTTTACCAGCTGGATTTTTTTACGCCCATCACTTCGCCTTTGGAAGCCAATTCCCGCAGGCAGATGCGACAGATCTCAAAAAATCCAATGTAACCCCCCACGCGTCCGCAGCGCTTGCAGCGATGATACGCGCGAGTGCCGTATTTGGGTTTTTTGCCCGTCGCGCGAGCGCGCTGGGCTTTTTCCTGCATCCGGTTGGTTTTAACTCGTAACGCTTTTCGGGACATGAGAATAAAAAATTAAGATTCTTTTTTAAATGGGAAGCCGATGTGTTTTAACAGGGCAAGTCCTTGTTCATCGTTCTTGGCGGTAGTCACAATCGTGACCTGCATGCCATGCACATTCAGCACATCTTCCGCACTGATTTCCGGGAATACGGTCGCTTCGCGAAAGCCGACGCTCAAGTTGCCATGGCCGTCCAGCGAGCGGCGCGAAAGACCGCGAAAATCACGGATGCGGGGCAAGGCAATGTTCACCAGCCGTTCGACAAAATCAATCATCCGTTTCCCGCGCAGGGTAACATGGATGCCGATGGGCATTCCCTGGCGAAGCTTGAAGTTGGAAATGGCCTTGCGGGCTTTGCTCACAACGGGTTTTTGGCCTGTGATTTTGGCAACATTGCTCACCACATCGGAAAAATCCTTGGTTTTTTTGAGCAGTGTTCCAATGCCCACGTTCACACGAACGTAACGGAGTTGCGGAGCCGCCATGGGATTTTTAAGTCCCAGTTCTTTGGCCAGCGCGAGCCGGATCTGTGATTTTAAACGGTCGGATAGACGAGTCATGAGAGTTCAATTAGGACTTTTTTTTCTTGGATTGAGTGATTTCCGTTTCCAGCGATTCTTTGCAGCGCTTACAAGCGCGGTACTTTTTCCCCTGTTTGGGAGTAAGGTAACCCACGCGGGTGGGCTTGGAGCAGCTGGGACAAATCACCATGACATTGCTGATGGAGAAGGGGGCTTCATATTGAATGCGTTCTCCGGCACGAGTACTCGTGCGTTTGATGTGGCGCGTGCGGATATTGATCTTTTCCGCCGTGATCTGATGGGTTTTGTCGTACACCCGCATCACTTTGCCGGTTTTGCCTTTGTACTTTCCGGCAATGACCAAGATGTTGTCGTTGACTTTGATTTTCATAGAACTTCAGGAGCTAAAGAAATGATTTTTTGATAACCCTTGGCGCGCAATTCCCTTGCGACCGGACCAAACACGCGAGTGCCGCGAGGAAGGCCGTCTTTTCCTACAATCACCACGGCATTTTCATCGAAGCGGATGTAGGAACCGTCTTCACGTCGGACAGAGCTTTTGGTGCGCACGATGACGGCGCGTTCCACGGCGTGGTTTTTAACCACACCCCGTACCGCTGCGTCTTTGACCGCCACCACGATGATGTCGCCCAAGTTCGCATAGCGGCGCTTGGATCCTCCAAGCACTTTGATGCAAGCCACCTTCTTGGCTCCGGTATTGTCGGCGACGCTGAGGATGGTGCGGGTTTGGATCATTGGAGGGGTTAATTAACCGTTTTCTGGGGAACATGGCTGATGAGTTTCCAGCATTTGAGTTTGCTCAGGGGGCGAGTTTCAGCAATTGTGACGGTATCTCCAATCGCGTACCTGGCTGAATCATCACAATCCGCGTAAAACTTTTTGGAGATTTGGAAACGCTTTTTGTACTTGGGATGCGACTTGTAGGTCGTCACTTTGACCACAAGCGTCTTGGTCATTTTGTTGCTGGTGATGATTCCGGTTTTGGTACGCATAACGATAAATTAATTATTCAACAGAATTGGCTTTTTTGACCGCTTCTTCCATGTCCATTTCCTTGAGAACGGTGAAAATCTGGGCGACGTAACTTTTTTGCTTTTTTTGCTGACTCGTGTCTTTTTTATGCTTGGTCACCACGCCCATATGGGTTTGGAGCAGCTCTTTTTGGGCAACGGCCAGCTCATTGAGCAATTCTTTGCGCGATGAGGATCGAAGTTCGTTGAGTGTGAGCATAATTAGTAGGGAAAATTAGGCAAAAGCATTAGATACGAGGCGGCAAAAAATTTTAACCGCAACGTACGCACAGTACGTGAGGATTAAAATTTTGAAGCCAACAAAGTAGATGGTGCTTGTGCATAATTTTTAATAATGTCTGAATACGAATTTGGTTTTAACGGGCAGCTTGCTGTCGGCGAGGCGCAGAGCTTCGCGCGCGTCTTTTTCGGTCACCCCGTCCATCTCGAACAAAACATTTCCCGGCCTCACACGGGCGACATAATATTCCACAGAACCTTTTCCGGAACCCATCGGCACTTCGGACGCCTTGCGGGTAATGGGGGTGTGGGGGAAGATGCGAATCCAGATTTTACCTCCGCGTTTGATGTAACGTGTCATGGCGCGGCGGGCCGCCTCAATTTGTCGGGAAGTGAGTTCGGCGGCAGATTGAGCCTTGAGGCCATAGCTGCCAAAACTGACTTCATTCCCGTTTTGGGCATTTCCACGGAGGGATCCGCGGCCACGATGGGCTTTCCGAAATTTTTGCTTCTTGGGCTGTAACATGAGAAAAAATTATTCCTTATTTAATTGATCTTTCATGGCTTCCATCTTTTGAGCCGTTTGCTTTTCTTTGATCGCGGCTGAGGAAGTGAATTCCCCGCGGCGGCCAAACACCAGGCCTTTGTAAACCCATACCTTGATGCCTATCACTCCATACGTGGTGTAGGCATTCACCTTGGCAAAATCGATATCGGCCCGAAGCGTGTGGAGAGGAACATTGCCGTCTTTAAAGTATTCGCGGCGGGAGATTTCCACTCCATTCAACCGGCCGGAAACCTGCACCTTGACCCCCTTGGCGCCTGCCTCCATTCCTTTTTGAATGGCCATTTTTACGGC
>JAZDOH010000087.1:0-7337 GCA_043798815.1 Candidatus Peregrinibacteria bacterium
AAGAAACAATAGCTAGAGTAGCGCGAGGTGGTGGTGTAGAGCGACCTATACGCGTTTTTCGATTATCCCCACGTGGCAAAGAAGTTTATCGCGGAAGCGGTAGAAAACCGCCAGAAGATCGGGAAATAAGAAGTCCTGTTGATTATTTGCTAGACATTTTTGGACCAAAACCGGAGCCAAGCAAAGCTTAAAACAAACTATAACTCGCAATCGAACCCGCGATGAGTAACGCGATTGTGTTGATCACTTTGATGAGCGCGTTGATGGCGGGACCGGAGGTGTCTTTATAAGGATCGCCCACGGTGTCACCGACGACAGCGGCTTTGTGCGCGTCACTCCCCTTTCCACCGTGGTGGCCGGATTCAATGTATTTTTTAGCGTTGTCCCACGTGGCGCCGCCGTTGGCCATGCTGATGGCCAGGAGTAATCCCGAAACGATGACACCCACAAGCAGGCCGCCGAGCGCTTTGGGGCCAAGGATGTAGCCCACAAGAACGGGAGAAAATACGGCAAGAAGGGCTGGAGCGATCATTTCATAAAGAGCGGCTTTGGTGACGATGTCCACGCATTTGCCGTAATCAGGCTTGGCTTTCCCCTGCATGATGCCCTTGATTTCTTTGAACTGGCGGCGAACTTCATTCACCACGGCATGAGCAGCGCGGCCGACGGACTTCATGGTGAGAGCCGAGAACGCGTAAGGGATGAGGCCTCCAAGGAACAAGCCGACGATGACTTTGTAATCTGTGAGATCAAAAATCAGACGTTTGCCAGCGTTGAGAAGCGCGCCATTGTAATCCTGGAACAACACCAGGGCCGCCAGAGCCGCAGAACCGATAGCATAGCCTTTGGTGACGGCTTTGGTGGTATTCCCTACCGCGTCGAGCGCGTCGGTGATTTTGCGGGTTTCTTCCGGCAGGCCGGCCATTTCCGCAATGCCGCCGGCGTTGTCGGTAATGGGGCCATAGCTATCCATGGCAATCACCATTCCTGTGGTGGAAAGCATGGATACGGCCGCAATCGCAATGCCATACAATCCGGCAAACGCAAACGAGAAGATGATGCCGAGAACGATTAAAATCACCACGCCGATGGTGCTTTCCATGCCCATGGAAAGTCCGATGATGATGTTGGTGCCTGCGCCTGTTTCCGACGCCTTGGCGACCTCCTGAACGGGGCGATATTTGGTGGCGGTGTAGTATTCGGTAATCGCGATGATGAGAACGGTAATGAGCGCGCCCACAACCGTGGCTCCAAACAATCTCCAGCCAAAATCTTTGTCTTCAAGCATCCATTGGGTCACAAATAAAAATCCGACGAGAGAAAGTCCAAGAGCCACCCCCACTCCTGTATAAAGAGCTCTCATGATGTGAGCCTTGTTTTTGGTTTTCACAAAATTGATGGCCACCATGCTCGCCAATACTGCCACAGCGCCCAATGCCAGCGGATACATGACATACACCAGCGATAACCCTTCGGATACCGCCAGAATCATGGCCGCGATGAGGGTGACGGCGTACGTTTCAAACAAATCAGCTCCCATGCCAGCGCAGTCCCCTACGTTGTCGCCCACGTTGTCCGCGATGGTCGCGGGATTGCGTGGATCGTCCTCGGGAATGCCGGCTTCGATTTTACCCACCAAATCCGCTCCCACATCCGCGGCCTTTGTAAAAATGCCTCCGCCTAGACGGGCAAACAGTGAAATGAGTGATGCTCCAAACCCAAAACCAATGAGTAAATGAGGAATGGCTGATTCTTCCACACCCATGGTTTTGAAAGCCAGGTAAAAACCCGCGACTCCCAAAAGCGCCAAACCAACCACGGTTAACCCCGTTACGGAACCGCCTTTAAAGGCCACGGTCAGTGCCTCTCCTAAACCGAGTCTTGCGGCCGCAGCGGTGCGCACGTTGGCACGCACGGACACATTCATGCCCACATAACCCGCGATCCCGGAAAGCACCGCGCCCCCCACAAACGCCGCAGCCACCATCCAGCTCAGCCCAAAGCCGATCAACAAAGCCAAAGCAACGGCAAACCAGGCAATGGTTTTGAACTGGCGATTCATGTAAGCCATGGCGCCTTCGGCCACAGCGGAGGAAATCTCCATCATTTTTTCATTGCCGGTTTCATATTTAAGGATACGAACGGTGTTGTAAGCGCCGTAAATAAGGCTCAAAATCGCAATCGCGAGTGCAGCGTAGAGAACCATAGTAAAATAAAAGTTAAGGAGTAAGGACTAGGAACTAGGGACTAGGTAAGTGTTATTTATTTCCTTTTTTCCGACGGACAGATTTGTAGGCTTCTTCTTTCAAAAAATCACCGGCTTGTTCCAATTTATCCTGCACGGTGGCGGCGATTTCATACCCCTTGTCTTTGGCGGTTTCCATGAATTCTCCCATTTTCTCTTTTACCTGTTCATCCTGAGACAGTTTGCACGCCTCGTTGTAAGCTTCGGTTCCGGCTTCCGCCAACGCAGAGCCAAGAGCCTTCAGTCCTTCCGAGGGGGATTCGCCGGATTTTTTGATGATTTCCTTGCGCAAATCTTTGCCTTTTTTAGGAGCAAACAGCATTCCAAACGTCAGGCCGCCCAAAATGCCTAAAAAGAATCGTCCGAGTTTCATATTTTGAGATTTTAAAAAATAGTGTAATTTTACTGTACCATGACCAATTTAAGATTCAAGTCTTTGGGAATCCTGGCTTTAGCCATTCTTTTTTTAACGGGGTTCTTTTGGAGCCCTCTTAACATCATCGATACACACGAGCACATCACTTCTCTAAAAAAAGCCGAGGAGCTTTTAAAGGTGATGAAAACCAAGGGAATCGTCCAAACCGTTCTGCTCCCAGCGCCTATTGAAACGCTGACACTGAACGGGAACAAGAGTTTTACCGGATATCGAGAAAACATGGATGAGATTTTGAGGATCGCTAAAAAATACCCTGCTTCGTTCATCCCCTTTTGCACGATCAGCCCGCTGGATGAAGGGGCTTTGGAAATTTTGAAGGATTGTGTGAATCGCGGAGGACGCGGACTAAAACTGTACAATGGCCACTCCCTTTATTACGACATTTTTAAAATGCCGCTCGATTCACCCGTGATGGATCCGATTTACGCGTACGCCCAGGAGCAACAGCTGCCGATCCTTTACCATGTGAACATTTCTAAATACGGCAATGAATTTGAGAATGTTTTGAAGCGATATCCAAATCTCAAAATCTCAGTGCCTCATTTCATGGTGTTCAGCACCAACCTGACGCGTGTGGCGGACCTTTTAGACCGTTACCCGAACCTTTATACAGACATCAGTTTTGGTTCCGAGCCTTTTATGGCTGCCGGATTCCGCCGGATCAGCGAACATGCGCGTGAATTTCAGGCCTTTTTTGAACGATTCCAAGATCGCATCCTTTTTGGAACCGATATGGTGCTGACGGATTTTGAAAAAAAGGATTCCAGGTACATGAGGCGGATTTTGGCCTGTTACCGGAACCTGCTTGAAAAAGAAACCTTTGCCTGCCAACCCGTGAGCGACTATTACCGAAGCCAAAAAAAACTTCAGCAATACTATCAAAGCACCAAGCGTTTGAATGGGCTGGATTTGGATGAAGATATCCTGAAAAGTGTTTATAAAAAGAATGCGGAACAATTTTTACAACGCTAAATGGTTCGTGGATTTTGGGAGAAGCTTCCCAAACCCATCATCGGCCTTTCCCCCATGGACGGCGTAACGGACGCGGCCTACCGGTACATGGTGGCCAAAACAGGCAAACCCGATGTGATCATCACGGAATTTGTGAATGTGGAAGGGTTGGCGCGCGGAGCGGTGAGCATGCTAAATCATTTGCTTTATGATGAAATCGAGCGGCCAGTGGTGGCTCAGATTTACGGCGTGGAAGTGGAATCGTTTTATAAGGTGGCTCTTATGGTGTGCGAGTTGGGATTTGATGGAATTGATATCAACATGGGTTGCCCTGCTAACAAAGTGGCACGCCGAGGGTCGGGAGCGGGACTCATCCGCACGCCGGAGGTTGCGAAAGAGATCATTCGCATTGTCCAAAAAGCCACGCAGGATTGGGCTAACGGGATTACGCTGGAGGAAGCTGGAATCCGGCCAAAAGCCATCCAGGCCATTCGAACCCAATGTCATGACAGCGAGAGACGGCTTTTGCCCGTATCCGTTAAAACCCGCATCGGGTACGACGCGATCGTGACGGAAGAGTGGATCAAGCACCTGCTTGAAGCCGAACCCGCCAACATTTCGCTGCACGGCCGCACATTCAAACAAATGTATCTTGGCGAAGCGAATTGGGAGGAAATTGGTAAAGCCGCACGCCTGTGCAAAGACATCGGAACAACATTACTCGGAAACGGGGACATAAAATCAATCGAGAACGCGCATGAAAAAATTAAAACCTACGGACTCGATGGGGTGCTCGTGGGTCGGGCGACGTTGGGAAATCCGTGGTTTTTCCGTGGCATCCCCCCCACTCCGTCCCAGGCGGCCAAGGGAGCCATTGAGCATTCTGAAATTTACGAGCAAAAACTTCCGGAACGCGGATTCTTTAACATGCGCAAACACCTTGGATGGTACATCAAGGGGTTTGATGGAGCCAAGGAGTTGAGAGTGCGGCTTATGCAAAGCAATAGTTCAACTGATGTACGGCAAATTCTGGATGGTCTGCTTAGCGGCGCACCCGCGCAACAACGCTTTTAAGATAATGAGATTCCGGAAAGTAAAGAGAGCGCGGATGATCAGGGCTTTGCTGTACCCATGCGAGCATATCCAACGTGACCCCCGCCTGTACGGAAGCGCGCCGGAGTATCATTTCAAATTCGCCCGGATTCATGTAATGCGAACAGCTGGAGCTCACAAAAATACCTTCATCGCGGACAAGCCGCATGGCGGCGCGGTTTAAAAAGTGATAGGTTTTAGCGCCTTCCTCAATATTTTTTTGAGTTTTGATGATTCCAGGAGGATCCAAAACCACCAAATCGTATGCGGGTTCTTTGTGAACACCGAGCCACTGGAATCCATCCGCCTCTTCGGTGACGAGTTTCGCCTTTTTGAGCCGATTCAGACCAAGCTGTTTTTGGCAGCCATGCAAGGCATCGGCGGAACTGTCTACCGCCAGCACGCTTTTGGCACCGCCTTTGAACAGATAAACATTCGTGGCACCCGTGTAAGAAAATAAATTGAGCGCCTCTCTGTCTCCGGCGAGTGGCTGGATGAATGAGCGCAAATCTTTTTGATCCAGGTAAAATCCGGTTTTTTGGCCATTCATCACATCCGCAAAAAAACGATGGCCGTTTTCGAGGAATTCCACTTCATCAACCGGATCGCCCAACAACATGCTTTTTTCTTCTTTTAATCCTTCTTCGCGGCGCACGCTGATGTCACTGCGCTCAACGATGGCACGGGGTTTAAAAAGCTCCTGAAGCGCTTCGATGACCAACGGTTTTAAGGCTTCCATGCCCGCAGTGGAAATTTGGAGCGCCAGCACATCGCCGTATCGGTCAATGACCAATCCGGGCAATCCATCCGCTTCACCAAAAACCAGACGGTAACCGGTCGTCTCTGTTTCCGGGCCATAACCCAAAACTGTGCGCCGGTCTTCCGCCTGCCGGATTTTTCGCTGCAGCCAATCCGCGTCAATCACCGCCTCGCCAAACTCAAACAACCGTACCGCGATGGATGATTTGGAATACGTGCCGGTGCCAAGGATTTTCCCAGCTTGGTCTGCCACCTGAACCAAATCGCCCTGATTGAGACCCGAGGGTTTGGATTGAATTGAACCGGAAAACAGCCACGGATGATGGAAAACGGCGCTGACGGATCGATCAGCTTTGATGGTGAGAACGGGATATGATTTTTTCATAAATTTTCTTTAATGCTTTGAGCGGCTAAGGGTCCGGCGACGGCGGCGATTTGATCTTTTGTGGCGGCGCGAACGGCCGCGGCGGAGCCAAAATGCATAAGTAGGCGTTTCTTGAGCTTTGAGCCCACGCCGGGAATGTCGTCGATGGCGGATTGGGTCATCTTTTTATCCCGCGAACCGCGGCTGGCCGTGATGGCAAAGCGATGCGCCTCATCCCGCAGGCGCTGTAGAAGGTACGAAGCTTCGGAAGTGGACTTTAAGTTTATAGCATCCGCCTGCCTCGGCACAAACACTTCTTCCTTTTCTTTGGCGAGCGAAAGCACGGGAATGTCGAGATTTTTGCCTTGGAGCACTTTGACTACCACCCCCAATTGCCCCTTGCCGCCATCGATAACCATGAGATCGGGACGGGATTCAAAAGAAAGGTCGCGTTTCTTTTTTTGGTAGGCCATGTAAATGTTGTCGCTGATATCAATGCCTGTTTTTCCGGCGCGCTCAACTTTACCAATTAGCGGCTTGGGCGCCTGGGCGATCTCTACCCAGCCAAAAGCCAAATGATAATCTTTTAAATCTTGGCTGAGGCTCATGTAAAGCCGTTTCTGTCTGGAGTGCTCAATGCATTTTTTCATCAGGTGATAACCGAATTTATGCCCTCGTTCTTTCGGATCAATCCAAAGTACGCTGATGTCATGAACCGTGTCGGAGAGAGGCCGCGTACGGCAAAACCCGACGATTTTTTTGTTTTTTTCCAGGATGTGGAATTGTTCCGGACGATAGTCTTCCCGATTGAGCGGATTTTTTTTAGCGGTTTTTCCAATAAACGCCATGTCTTTTTTCTTGGCTTTGCGGATTTTATAGCCTTCTGGCAACGGGTCTGGCAGGTGATTGAGGCGGCGCGTCAGAACTTCTTCCAAGCTCGCGTAATCGTCGTTTTTTGAGGCGGTGGAGCGCAGGCGGAATTGGCGGTAATCCGCTTTGTTGGCCAGCCCGTTTTTAAATACGACCATACTGCCAATGGTTTCAGTGCCGAAAAGATGGGAAATGTCGTACCCTTCAATGCGCTTGAGGCTTTTAAGGTTCAGGATTTTTTTAAGTTCACCCAAGGCCAGTTCCGCTTTGCGTTCCGCCGATTCCCAGGCCACACGGCTGGCCGTGGCAAAGGCGCGGGCATTTTGGATGGCGAGCATCACCAGATCGTCTTTAACGCCTGCTTTGGGGTGAATGAGGTTTACCGCGTGATCGGTGAAGGAGCGGATGTAATCCTCGAGAATTTTCGGTTCCTCAACTTCTACAGAAACCATTACTTCACGAGGAATATCCGCTGCAAGAGCGTAGTAATCGCGTAAAAACGCTTCCATCACCTCTACGGGCGAGTCTTCCCCTTCCGATACAAACCGCTCTGAAGAAAGGAGCTTGCCTCCGCGGATTTGGAAAAGGACGAAATAGTTTTTCCCTAAATCCTCCGCAAA
>JAZDOH010000089.1:0-6101 GCA_043798815.1 Candidatus Peregrinibacteria bacterium
ACAAGTCAAAGATAAGAAGATGGCTACCTTGATGACATGCACACCGGTGGGAACTACTTTGAGACGTTTGATCATCCAGGCCGAACAAGCGAGCTGATCTGGTATAATGGCGTTATGATTCAAAATCAGCGTCAGCTTATTCAGAATGGAAGTAATCCCAAGGAAAAGAAGATACGCAAAGATCTTTTGACAATTTTAGAGTCAGTTTTAAATGCGATTGATCCTTACCGGCTTACGCGTCAGTTTTGGCCTAAACTTAAATTAAAACCACAACGATATAAAAATATTTATGTTGTTGGGGCAGGGAAGGCGGTTTATAAAATGGCTTTGGCGGTAGAGTCGGTTTTGGGCAAACGTATAAAAGCAGGATTCATAAACATCCCTAGTTTGCCGGAGAAAAATGAACTTAAAATCATCCAAATCAACCAGGCTCGGCATCCCACGCCAGATGCAAGGGGAGTGCGCGGAAGTAAAAAGATTCGGAATATCGTGAAGAAGGCATGCTCTGATGATTTGGTTTTAGTCGTGATGAGCGGGGGAGGCTCGTCACTCATGCCACTGCCGGTGGAAGGAGTGCCACTCAAAGACAAAATCAAACTTTTCTCGATGATGCTCAAAACCCCCGCCCGGATTCATGAAATAAATGTGGTGCGCAAACATTTGTCACAGATCAAGGGTGGACAATTGGCAGCTTTAGCTCATCCGGCAACGGTGATCGCTATCTACATTTCCGATATCATCGATGACCCTTTTGACATTCAGGCTTCAGGTCCTACGGCTCCGGATCCATCCACTCATGCGGAGGCCATTTCTATTCTCAAAAAACATCATCTTTGGTCAAAAGCACCCTGTTCCATTCAACGTCATCTGACCAGGGGTGTCCGAGGGCTGGTTTTGGATACGCCCGATCATCGGCATAAAACATTTACTCAAGGTAAAATCCATAATTTTACGATTGGAAATCACCGTACGGCTGTTAAGGCTGCAACCCAACAGGCGCAAAAAATGGGTTATAACGTACTCCCATTAACCAGCTCCCTTGAAGGTGAAGCTAAAGAAGTTGCCAAGATGATTGTTTCAGTCGGAAAAGAAATTCAACGTCATGCAAAACCAATTAAAACGCCTGCCATTGTGATTGCCGGTGGTGAAACGACCGTTCATGTGCGTGGGACGGGTAAGGGTGGCCGGAACCAAGAATTAGCGCTGGCAGGCCTCCAGGTTCTTCAGCCTGGCATGACTTTAGTCTCTTTTGGCACAGATGGAATCGATGGAATGACTCCAAAGCCCGTTGCGGGGGCTATTGCTGATGTTTCGACACGCGAACGAGCTGTACGCTTAAAGCTCGACCTCCAGGCCTTCTTATCCAACAACGACTCCTATCACTTCTTTAATAAGGTGAAAGATCATATTGTGACCGGACCAAGCGGAACTAACGTTGGAGACCTGATTTTACTGGCTCTAAGCTAGACCCTTTATCTATTTTGTATAAGATACATTGTACAAAATTCTTATTAGACCTGCATTATGCCAATAACCTTGCGCAGGGTCTTTTGAACAATGCTCTCCTCCCCCGTTAATTCTATTCCTAAATTCACCAATGCAGCGGGGACAATATTGGTTTGAGCCTTGATCCTTTTTGCGTCGTCGATCAAAAGGGGCATATCGGTGATTTTTATGAAGCTGGCCTGTGGTTTGGCCGAAAAGTGCAGTTTTTTATGCCATTTCCTGTGATTTAAGGCCTCCCGAAACTCCGGAAGCTGGCTACCCCCTCCGGTGAGCAAAATTTTGCCTGGAAGCTCTTCCACTTGTTTGAATTCGGAAAGGGCGAGCACAATACCTTCTAGCCACACTTCAATATCGTTTTGGATCAGATCCGCGATGATTTTTTTGGATTTTGGCTCCAATTTGTCCGCCGCGTAGGCGAGTTTGAGCTTTTCCGCCTCTTTGTGAGCCAAATTGAGTTCCACGGCCAGGCGTTTGGTAAAGGTGCGGCCGCCGACGCCAAAAAGCTTGCTACCTCGGAGCGTTCCATTCGTGACAACCGCAATGCTGGTGGCATTGCCTCCGATGTCGATGAAAATGGCGGAAAGGGCGGGATCTTCGGCCTCCAGCGAACGGGAAAGCGCGTAGGATTCGGGAATGATTCCCAGGAGCTCCAATTTAAGTTCCTCGGCGATGTTGTTCAAAGCGCCGTAATACGGCAGTGGGGCGAAAGAATTGAAGAGGGAAATTTGCACCTGGCTGCCCTGGAATCCCAGCGGATTGGCCACTTTGTAGCCATCAATCTTAATGTCCACCACCGCGGCGTGCATGAGCTTGCAGTCGATTTCCGGATAACCCATTTCTTCGCTGACCTGCTTGCGGGTTTCCGCGAAGGAGCGCCACTCGAGTTTGTGCAAAATGTTGTGGAGTTCGGCCAGATTGATTTTGGATTTTGGATCCTCCCGGTCAAACACTTCAATGGTGGTTCCCCCCTTGATGGATTCTCCGGAAACTCCGAGCAAGAGCTGGGCGGGCGAACGGCCGGCTTGTTCGCTCGCGAGGCGAATGGATCGTTTACAATTCTCAATCACGCTCGCGATGTCCGTGATCATGCCTTCTGGGCTCTCCCCTCCCTCCTGGGCCACCTCCCCCATTCCCTGGATGAGGGCGCGTTTGCCCGTGACGTCACCGGCCTGATTGAGTTTTTCTTCCACCGCAAAGAACACGGATTTCACACGATCCGCCCCGATGTCCAGCGCGATGACTCCACTCCCCTTTTTTTTGCGTTTCAGGAATTCAAACATGCCGCTTCAGTTTATCTTTTTTCGGCCAGAAGTTCCAGATAATAGCGGTGTTCCCATCGGTTGGATGAAAAACCGAATTGGGTGAACAGGGCGGTGAGCTTTTTTTTGGCGGCCGGAATCTCCTTTTTGGTTTTGACCATCACCTCGATTTCCAGATAATCCCCCAGCCCCGGAATTCGATTGAGTTCTAGGGAAACGATTTTGTTGCCGTACACGGTGCTGTGTTTTTGTTTTTTGTCGGTCAAAGCAAGTCCCATCTTTCGCAGCAACGAATGGCCGAGCGAACGTGAGCGGATAGGGAATGAAATCTCAGGATTCATCTCCATGCCTTTTTCCCGCATTTTGCGTTTGAGGTCGAGCGAAATTTTGGTTTTTTTTGAAATAAGATCTTTGCTTTCCCGGATTCGGATAAAAAAGTCCTTTTCTTTTCCATAGTAAAAATCATTCTTAATCACCTTTTCCTTCAAAGGAAATCCGGCCTTCAGTTCACGCTGAACCCGCTTGAGATCCGAGGAGTTAAGTCTCACTTTGGCTTCGACTTCGATCATGGGTTAACGGTAAAGGATTTCATCCCGATGCATGCCAACGCCGATGAAATTAATGGGGGCGGCGATGAATTTTTCCAGCTGTTCGATGTAGGCTTTGCAGGCTTTGGGAAGACGGCCGAATGATTTGATGCCCGTGAGCGGCTCATTCCACCCCGGCATCTCTTCATAAACCACTTCCGCCCGCCCCAGGTCTTCAAGTGAAACCGGAATGCGGTCGAGCGGTTCGCCGTCGAGGGTGTAACCGGCGCCGATTTTAATGGTTTTAAATCCGCTCAGCACATCCACTTTGGTGAGGCAGATGGAGTTGATGCCGTTCAGGCGCACCGCATTTTTAACGACGACCGCGTCAAACCATCCGCAGCGGCGTGGACGGCCGGTGGTAGCGCCGTATTCTCCTCCTTTCTCACGGAGCATGTGACCTTCGCTGTTCTCCAGTTCTGTGGGGAAAGGACCGGCTCCCACGCGGGTTGTGTACGCTTTGGCAATGCCCACAACGCCGGAGAGGCTCGTCGGCGGAACCCCAAGGCCCGTGCAGGCTCCCCCGCTCGTGGTATTAGAAGAAGTGACGTAAGGATACGTCCCAAAATCAATGTCCAAACTTGTGCCCTGAGCCCCTTCGATGAGAATATTTTTACCCGCTGCACGCGCCTGGGACAAATAATAAGACGTGTCGGTGATGTAAGGTTCCAAAATCTCGCTCACGTCGCGGTAATAATTGATTTCCCGTTCGATATCAAACTCAAACCCGTACGTCTTCATGTGCTTTTCGGCATTGGCGCGAAGTTTTGAGGCAAAGGTATTGAAGTTCTTTAAATCCCCCATCCGTAATCCGATGCGGGCGACCTTGTCCATGTAGGTTGGCCCGATGCCACGGCGCGTGGTTCCCACTTTGCTTTTTTCATCCCGGCCGTCTTCCTGCAGTCCGTCGATGATTTTGTGATATTCAAACACGAGGTGGGCTCGATCGGAAATGAGGAGTTTATCCCTCACTTCAATCCCCTGCTCCGCCAGCGTTTGGATTTCTTCCATGAGCGTAGGCACGCTGAGCACTGTCCCATTGCCGATGACGCAGATTTTTCCCTCATGCAAAACGCCGGAAGGCATCAGATGAAAAACGAATTTTTTCGACGCCTCCCCTTTCCGATGATTGATCCAAATCGTATGTCCCGCGTTGGCCCCTCCCGCCGAGCGCGCCGTGATGTCGTATTTTTCAGAAAGAATGTCCACGAGCTTCCCCTTTCCCTCATCCCCCCACTGGGCGCCCACAATATAAACCACCGGCCCGAGTTTTTTGAGAATCTGGCTGGCGTTTTTGATGGAGAGACGCATGGGATGAAAATTAAGACCCTGTGCCTGCCGGCAGGCAGGCAAAAAAATCTTAACAGAGAGGATTTAGGCTCGCAAGGAGAAACATTATATTGATCTGACTCTAGGCTGTTGGCATAGGGTACTTCTAAACAACACTCTGTGAATCGACGTCGCTTAGACGGCAATTTTCAGTTTTCGCGAATCAAAACGCCGTCTCTTAGCCGTCGAATTGTAGAGTGGACATCAAGGTATTCCCTAGGTTGGCATATCGCACGGGTTCCAATTTGGTTAAAATTATGGTAGAATATAAAGATTAATTTAAAATGTCCAGTACAGATACAACTGCGGAGACAGTGCTAGAAAGCTATAACACCCCTCTGTATCAGCGTATTGCTGACTTAGAGGCAAGGGCGGATTTTGGTATGTCGCCTGATGAAAAATACAAAAGAGAGGTCGGTTTAGCTCTTGATCAGGAATTGGCTGATACAAGCGGTAGGAATTTAAGCACAGAATTATCTGAAAGAGTCAGGAAAGGTCCTGTTCGATTGGTCGATCGATTAGACCTTTCAATCGACTCAAATTCTACCGTATTGGATTTAGCCTGTGGTGAAGGTGATTCCACTCGCATCATTGCAGCCGAAACTGGTGCCACGGTCATTGGAAGTGATTTTGCCGCAGAATTAATTCGGGTGGCTGAACGAAAGACTGGAACGGAAGCACTTGTCGAGGATGCCAGAAGACGAATTCAATTTGTCGTTGGGGATATGGGGAATACCAATGAACTTTTAGGAAAAGCCTTGAAAGGTCATGACACAACCGTGGATGCCGTTACCATATTTGGAAGATCATTCGGTTATCTGGGAAGTCATGAAGCACATCAGCAGGCTTTGCATCGTTTCTTTGATGCATTAAAGCCAGGAGGCTCTCTTGTAATGCAGTGGCGCGAACATCCCCATAGTCCAGATTCATCCATTGCTGAAGGGCAACACGTGTTCCGATATACCGAAGGCGCTGAAGATGAACCTCAAAATTCTCCGGAAAGAATTGGTGCTAAACGCAATGTCATTCGCGATGAAGTGCGAAGAGACGGATACAGTTATACTTACAGCAAAGCCCGTGGCGCGGACACCGGAGAGCCGGTGGATACCCTTTATCTTACGCGAACTTATCTTGAGCCTGAACGCCCTGGAGATGTAACCGGATTTAATGAGAAGGGTGAATGCCTTGATGCCGCTGGAGAAATTGTGCCAGACAAAGTAACGCCACTGAATCCGAGTGGACCAATGCCTTTAAAAAACTATTTGGCGACAGACAACTTAAACCTTCTCCATACCATGCTGAGTTCATCTGGTTTTACGAATATTCGCGTCAAAGGCCAAAATCTAACCACCGATGGCAGTACGGTAATTTTCGCGATTGCGGCTGATAAGCCAGTTTAAATTCTGCATAACATTTTCTT
>JAZDOH010000055.1:0-2209 GCA_043798815.1 Candidatus Peregrinibacteria bacterium
TGCCTGAGCCAGGGCATTTTCCGCCTGAATGAGCGAAAGCTTATCCGCTGGTTTTTTTAATTTTTCAAGCGTCAATTTTGCACTTTCTAAATTTGATTGAGCGTCACGAACGGCTTTATAAGCCTCTCGAGCATTGATTTGGGCTAAAATGGTTCCCGCCTTTATGAATTGACCATTTTTAACCGACACGCTCAAAATATCCCCCGATGCTTTTGATTTAATGTCGACTTGATTGCTTGCTGATATCTGACCGCTTCCGCCGATGGAAGTAACCAAAGTTCCTTTTTGTACGATTGTGGTTGTGTAGCGCGTTTCGACAGGGGTTCCTCTCCATGTTTTATAGCCAAAGTAACTAACGCCTAAAAATAGAATAATCACTGCGACAAAGGTTTTTTTCCGTTTTTTAATGAGCTCAAGTATTGTTTTCATGGTTGTGATTATTGTCTCTCGGGTTTTCTTTGACCATAGGCTCCGCCAACATCAAAGAGGTTGAGAGTTTTTTCCAGTTCGCGCATTTTTTTCTGCGTTGCCTGCAGTTCAACGAAACTTGCAAAATTTTCAGGGGTGATTTTTTGCATCATTTTTTCAGGGAATCCGTGTTGGGTGGCATACGCCTTCCAGGCATCATACCCCTCGGTTAACGCTTTTTCATATTCGGCCGCTTTGGCGTCTTGGTCAATGAGGCGTTGAGCCGCGATTTTGTCGCGAAGCTCCGTTACTTTGGCGCTGTCATTGGCTTCACGCGCGGTGCGCAGTTCGTCGAGCAATTGTTGGGTTTCGGGACTGATCACTTTTTCATCGCCTTTTCCGAACCGATCAAAGCCAAATCCTGGTCCTCCTTCAAACCCTTTTGTCCCCCTTTCAAATCCAGGCTGACGATACATGTGCATGAATCGGCCTCGTTTAGCGGCAAGGCCGGCACCCGTTCCCACGATCACGATCAAAAGAATTCCACCTGCGATTAATAATTTTCGTTTTAAGCTCATAAGAATAAAGTTTAAAAAATAAAGCTGTTTCACCCTTACATACGCAAGATCATTTTTTTCCTTGCACAAAAACACTAAGGCACTGGCTGGAGCGTCAGGACGGCAAAAGTGAAAGGATCCATGGGTTCGCCAAACACGACCACGTCATCTCCCATTTGAACCTTCTGAGCGCTGAAGAACCACAATTCCCATGGGCGGCCATCCGCGGATTCCAAGTAAGCGGTGTCACCTTCCACCGAAGTGATTTTCCCCACTAAGCGTCCTTCCGATGGCGTGTGAAAGCGCGAAGCCTCTATTTTTACGGGCCAATGCCGATCATGCCAATCCATAAAAAATCCAGGGAGGGCGGTTTGCAACAAGAAAACCCCCGCAAAAAAACCGGTCGTTGCCAAGGTGATGGCGATGAAAGCCATTCCGTAGCGGTACCCGCGCCGGGTCAGGCGGAAAAAAAGCACGCCTCCCGCGATAGCGATCAAAGCGCCCCCCACCCATAACCAGGCCACCGCATCCCATAAAAAGCCCATCCAGGCGCCGGGCCATCGAGGAGCCAGGCTCCATTTGGCAGAAATCAAGCCGGCCAGCAGGGAACCAAAAAACATTCCCGCCGCCAACAGGCTGACGATCGACAAAGTCCAAAAGGTCGCGTATTGAGCGACAAAGATCCAGCGCGAGCGCGGCTGACGGCGCTCCTGCTTGATTTTTTCTATGATGGTTTTGGCGATTTTGATCATGGTTGAGGAAGATTAAAATGGTCTGATATTCCCAGGCGCGTGGTCAGCTCAGAAAAAGCTTTTTTCCCCCGTGAGATTAGGGCGGCAACGGTTCCGGGAGGGGCTTTGATGATGTCCGCTATTTCATCGTAATTCTTATCCTCAAGGTAATGGAGATAGAGAACTTCGCGATAGGCCGGTTTGAGCAGGTTGAGGAGCGCATGAACCCGCCCGGATTTTATTTTTTTATCAAGGTCTGCCGCGCCGGTTGATTCGGTGGCGTGAGTTGAGCCGAATTGAGTTTCGTCAAGCCACACTTCCTGCGAGCGGACTTTGCGGCGACGCCAAAGGTCAATCACTTCATTGCGCGCGATGCGCATGAGCCAGGTGGAAAGCTTCAATTCCGGGTCAAAATCATTCAGATGTTCGTACGCCTTTAAAAAAACATGTTTAATCACATCTTCAGCATCCGGCTCTGAAAGTTGCGAAAGGCCATGCACGAGACGGAGCAGC
>JAZDOH010000072.1:0-3784 GCA_043798815.1 Candidatus Peregrinibacteria bacterium
GCCCACGTCCGTGCCCTCACGGCGGATATTTTGCAGGTCGAGAATGGGCAGATGGTTGCCTGCAAAAACCTCCGCCACGTCGCGCAATAACCCGATCCTGGAACGCCGTTCCAGCACCAGCGTGGCTTCAAACTCATGCACGCGGTCCGAGGACCAGGAAGTTTTAATGAGCCGTTCCTGATTGAGGCCTTTGAGCATTTTGCATTTCTGCTGGTGCACGGTCACTCCTTTTCCGCGAGTAATGTAGCCCGTAATGAGATCTCCGGGTTTGGGTTGGCAGCAGGTAGCGAGCTGAGTCTTATACCCCCGCTCCCCCGTGATGAGCACCTCATCTTTTTTCTCAATTTTCACCCCCTCTGCCAAAGCCGACGCGGTGGAAGCGGAAATTTGGTTCAGTTGTTTGCGCTTGGCTTCAGGAATCAGTTTTTTGGCCAACGTCACCACGTCAATCGACATATTTCCCACTTTTTCTAAAATTGCCTCCCGTTCCTTGATGGTGAGCTTTTCGCCATCGAGGTTTTTGAGCGCGCTCATCGTGGGATCGAGAGGTTTTTCACCATAACGTTTGAGTTGTTCATTAATCAATTCCTTGCCGGTTTTCGTCAAATGATCTTTATCCTGACTGTTGAACCAGTATTTGATGCGCTGCTTGGCCTGGGAAGTGACGACGAACGAAAGCCAATAACGATTGGGTTCCGTGTTGGGACTCGTTAAAATTTCCACCACCTGTCCGTTTTTGAGCGGCTGGTTTAAGGGAGCAATCTGACCGTTCACCTTGGCTCCCTTGCATCGATTTCCCACATCGGAATGGATGGCGTACGCAAAGTCCACAGGCGTCGCGTTCACAGGCAAATCCAGTACATCCCCCTTGGGGGTGAGCACGAAAATGCGATCCCGGAACAAATCCATATTCAGCGACTCAATAAATTCCGAATTGCTTTTGAGTGATTCGTGCAATTCCACCAAACCTTGCACCCAATTCAACTTGTCCGGAGCAACAGCGATACTGCGTCCTTTTTCTTCTTTGTACTGCCAGTGCGCCGCGATACCGTATTTAGCCACCAAATCCATTTCTTTCGTGCGAATTTGCACTTCAATGGGTTGGCCGTGAATGTCCGGGCACAGCCCAACCAGCGTGGTATGCAGACTTTGGTAACCGTTGGGTTTTGGCACGGCGATGTAATCTTTGAATCGTCGCGGCATGGGCGTCCAATTCTTATGAATAATTCCCAAAGCCTGATAACATTCCGCCTCATCTTTCACCACAATTCTCAATGCCAGCACGTCGTACAGCTCGGAAACATAATTTTTGTCTTTGCGTTTCAATTTTCGTAAAATGCTGTACGCGTGTTTAATGCGCCCCTCCACTTCCGCCTCAATACCGGCTTTTTTAAGGGTTTGTTTTAAGGTGCACTTGCAGACCCTGATCACATTTTGCTGGACCCCCATGAGCTCTTTCATCTCTTTTTGAATCCGCTTGAAGTTTTGGGGTTCCAAATATTTAAAACACAAATCCTCCAGCTCATTTTTGATGGCGTAGATACCAAGGCGTCCTGCGATAGGCGCATACACCATCAGCGTTTCCCGGGCGATGCGTTCCTGTTTGCGATCCGGCACAAAAGACAATGTGCGCATGTTGTGCAGTCGGTCCGCGAGTTTGATCAAAATAACCCGGATGTCCTTGGCCATGGCGATGAACATTTTGCGCAGATTTTCAATTTGCCGCTCTTCGCCGCGGTAATACACTTTTCCCAATTTCTCCAGCCCCGTGAGCAGCGGCACCACCTTTTCCCCGAATTCCTTTTTCAAATCCTCGATGGTGTATTTCGTGTCTTCGGGAACATCATGGAGCAGGGAGGAAATGATGGAATCTTCATCGGGTTGCAGGCTGATGAGGATTTTAGCCACCTCCAGAGGATGCTGGATATAAGGCTCGCCGGAATTACGTTTTTGTCCCTCATGCGCTTTGCTCGCGAATTCATACGCCTGCATCACCCGTTTCTCATTGAGTTTGGGAAGATATTTTTTTGCCCCCCTAATGATTTCGGCAATGGTCGCTGGTTTGGTCATGGGCTTTTGATTCATTTATTTTACCAGCCATTTCATCTTGTGGCAAAATCAAGGTATAGTGAAACAAAATGAAAAAAGTCCTCCTCGTCATTTTCGATGGATTTGGTGAAGCGCCGGCAGGGCCCGGCAACGCGATCACGCTCGCAAAAACTCCCTATCTCGCAGTCCTGCGCTCCAAACACCCTTTCGGGTTACTCCAGGCCGCCGGTGAAGCCGTTGGACTCACTGGAGGCACCATGGGCGGATCGGAAGTCGGTCACTTTACCATGGGCGCGGGTCGCATCGTTCCTCAATTTCTTCTCTCCATCAACAAAGACATCCAGTCGGGGGAGTTTTTTAAGAAACAACCGCTCATCGACGCCTTTGCCCATGCCAAAAAAACCGGCGGCAAATTACACCTTCTCGGCATGATTTCCGACAAAGGCGTGCACTCCCATCTCTCTCATCTCTTTGCTCTACTCGAGTGGGCGGCGAAAGAAAAACTGAAGAACGTTTACGTCCACTGCATCGCGGACGGGCGTGATGTGGAGGAGCGCAGTGTTAAAAATTATCTCCAGCAACTCCAAAACAAAATGACCGAATTGGGTGTCGGGAAAATTGCCACGATTGTCGGTCGTTACTACACCATGGATCGCGACACGAATTGGGATCGGACTGAAAAGGCTTATCGGCTGATGACGGCAGGAGAAGGTCAGCGCTTTGATGACCCCTTAGCGGCGATTGAACACTGTTACGCGGCTGACTTAAAACTCACCGACTATTATTTGCCGCCACTTCTCATCACCTCTGAAGGATTAGTGGAAACCAACGACGCGGTAATCTTTTTTAACTACCGCACAGACCGAACGCAACAAATTACGTCCGCGTTTGTCGATTCCGACTTTACCCACTTTCAGCGTATTATTGGCAAAATCAATTTTGTCTGCATGGGACCGTACTCAAAAACCGCGCCCGTGGTGTACTCGATGCCCACCGTCAAAAACAATCTGGCGGACTGGCTCGCTCATAATCACATCACTCAACTCCGGGTGGCCGAGACGGAAAAATACGCGCACGTCACCTATTTTTTCAATTCTCAGGTGGAACGCGCCAAACCACTTGAAGATCGCATTTTGATCAATTCGCCCAAAGTTCCGAGCTATGCTCAAAAACCTGAAATGTCCGCGCCTGAGGTGACAGACAAAGTTCTTTACGCCTTACAAGAAGGCAAACATCAGGTACTTATTGTGAATTATGCCAACGCGGATTTGGTTGGTCACTCGGCGGATTTAAAGGCGACTATACACGCCATTGAAGTTCTCGATGAATGTATCGGAAAGCTTTATGACGAAGCTATAAAAACCGGCACCACCCTCCTCCTCACCGGTGACCACGGGAACGCGGAAGAAATGCTGTTCGCCGACGGTTCTCCTCGCCCGTCGCACACCACCAATCCTGTAATTTTCCTCGTCGCGGATCCAGCCGGAAAAATTATTCACGTCAAAAACGGCGGCCTTCAAGACGTAGCGCCCACAATTTTAAAACTCCTCGATCTGCCAAAGCCGAAAGAAATGACAGGAAAACCGCTTATCTAGCGGCAACTTTTTTCCTTTTAATGGGGATTTCAAGTCCTTGAACCCCTTCATCATCTAGTTGATCTACTGATCGTGGAACATTCAAGGTAGCCATTTTATCTAAAGGACATCTTTAAACCATTTCCTCCAGAGTCTCATTT
>JAZDOH010000112.1:0-2626 GCA_043798815.1 Candidatus Peregrinibacteria bacterium
AAAAAACAAAATTTTTCAATTTCATCAATTAGCTCCCAGCTGGGAATTTCGCTTGTGAGCTGGTTGAAAATTCCTTGCGATGGCGCTTCAAGCGCCAAGAAAGCTGCAAAGGTTGCGGGTTTAAGTAGCTCCACCCGAAAATCCTGGCCGTCAAAAAACGCCTGGAGTGCGGAATCCAAAGAGGAAAGCCTTCTTTCGTCCTGATCTCTCTTTCCTGAAAGAACGAGAGAACCCGCGTCCAGAACTTTTTTCAAGACAGCCATTTTCAGGTCCGCTGTTACACCACTATTCGTAGCGCTCATTACAGACCTCCTGAATTTTGTTGAAAATTACGCGTAACCCTCAAAGAATCAGACCCCTGCCTGAATCTTGGATTACAGCCTAACTTAACACACCTTTGTCTACCCTGTCAACCGCTAAGTCACCGCTGTCAACGGGAAATAGAAATGTCCTACTTCTAGGGATTTAGAAATGTCCTAGTTGCGCTTTTCAATTAAGAATTAGTTTTGCTGGAATATTCAAACTTTCTCCAGGGATGGTCTAAAGCCGGCTTGTAAATTCGTCTAGGAAGCAAGTTTGGCAGGGCCCATGATTTGGGAATCGTCTTTTTCGGTCTTTCGGGCAGGACCTGATAAACGAGATATTTGTTTCGTAGCCGCAGATGGATAGACTCATCCAAGCGCTGTTCGACAATGATCCGATCTTTGGGTCTGATTAACGCTGGCTGATCAGAAGTAATTTGGCACCACTGATTCTGAAAGCTGATTGTAAAGTCATTGTAGACGCTGCGGACATGCTGGCGGGAAAGAATAGCGGATAATTGCTTTTGCTCCGGCAGCGCCAATGGTCGGTGCAAATTTACTGCGGATTTTGGTTCTACGGCAAATCGCCGGTTAAACTCTGGGACAAATTCTTTTTCCAGATATTGATTGGCCCCGGCCGCGGTAGAAATTCCTCTCAATCGCAATTCTTTGATTAGCCGATCTTGCAGCGTGCCAAACAAGCGCTCCACTCTCCCTTTGGCTTCCGGGCTGTAGGCGGTGATTGGCTCAATGCCTAACTCCTGCATGGCTCGTTCAAACTGGGTTTTAAGCTCGTGATTGTCTTTGGCAAAGCCGGGATTCATCTTGTAGGTGCTGAATTGATCAAGATAAATGGCTCTGGGCTTGCCATTTTTAAGTAAATAGCCCTGCCAGAAGGTGAACACTGGCACCACGCCTTCGTGAGCAGCGAATTGGGCCTTGGTAATCTTGCCAGTGGCATCATCTATACTTGCCAAAAGACAGCATTTGGGAGCGCGGTCTTCAAACCAGTATTCATAGGATCCGTCGAACTGCTGTAGTTCACCAAAACATTCTCTTCTGGGACGCCAAGAGCGGTGATGGATTTGCTTTCGGACTTTTGGTTTCCACAGCCCTTGAGCAATCATAATTCGGCGGATAGTTTTTACATCCCGATCAATGCCGTGGTTTTCTGCCAGCTTCTCCGTGGCCAAGGTCGGGCCAAAATCTGGATAACGGCCATGCAACAGTTTCATAATCCTCTGCTGTTCTGGTTTCGGAACCTTGTGATTGCTAGGTTTGCCCCGGTTGCCGTGGATTAAAGCTTTGGCCCCGGCTGTCTTGACTTTGGCTTTAAGTCTGCGAATATGACGGCTGGTAATCGCCAGTACCTCGGCGGCCTTGGAACCATTAATTTCCTGGCGCAGGAGCCGCTTGATCACTTCGTATTGGGAAAGTTCTTTATGGCTCATGGAAAGTAGTGATGTGGACATTTTGATGTTGAGATTAATACTTAACTTGTCAACATCATTTTATCCTTGCTAGGACATTTCTACTTCCCTCTACTAGGACATTATCACTTCCTTATGACAGAGCCAGATTAATACTATTCACAAGGCTAAAGTGATGTAGCGGAAACCTTCAGAGCCTGCCCCGGGCTTGACCCGGGGTTTCCATGGTGGAAGTCTAAAGACTTCCGTTACATAAGCTTAACTTTTAGCAACATTATTTATTTCTGTCAACCCCGTTAGATAATTTCCTGAAGTTTTTTTAATTTTTATGCAGTTAACCAAGCATTTTTATTGAAATAATTATCTTTGTCAAAGTTATCTAACGGGGTCAAGCGGTGGAGCGTCGATTCCTGCGGTAGATCTTGAGCAATGGGCGGTAGACGTCATTTTCTGGTTCGATGAGAAGTTGCCTCGCGGTGTCCTTTTCCGTAAATTTTACAAAATTCGCGCCTCGGATGACGAGCATCGGAGTTTGCTCCTTGCCCTCGCCCATGAGCAGGGAACTAATTGCGGCCAAAGAATCGATGATGTTTGCCCTCGTATATTTCAATTTGCGGCCGAAAACGTCAGGGGTTCCCCGGTAATCAATCAGAGGTTTCAGCCCATAAAATCCGGTGGAAATTCCAATCGTCCCGGCCCGTAAGGGCATGAGGTGGCTGTCCACGACGATAACGGCAAGTTTTTTTAGATGATATTTTCTTTTCAGATAATCGCGTAGTTGTTTGATGAGTGATTTTAAATTTTTGGGCCACAGGACATAATACCCATTGGCATTGCTTCGATCGATGCCGGCATCGGCGATCAGAGTGTAATTTTTTATGGTCAGATGCCAGT
>JAZDOH010000018.1:0-8564 GCA_043798815.1 Candidatus Peregrinibacteria bacterium
GCGGCTGAAAAAGTACCGGAGGTTTTGTCGGCCATTGTTGCCGGAAAAGGCTCTCCCAAACCACAGGACGAATCGCGAGCGACTTTTTGTAAAAAAATCAGCAAAGCCGACGGGCAAATAGTTTGGAGTGAACCGGCCGATCTCATCGCCCGAAAAATTCGCGCTTACGCCGGCTGGCCTGGAACGTGGACAACGTGGAATGGAAAAATCCTTAAAATCATTGAAGGCATGGCGGTGGCAGGCGCTCATCCGGCGGGACAAGCGGTGAACGTGGACGGAAAAATACTGATTGGGAGCGGAAAAGGATCTTTGGAGCTTTTAACAGTTCAGCTAGAAGGTAAGAAAGCTCTACCGATCACAGAATTTTTAAAAGGATATCCGAAATTTATTGGATCTGATTTTTTATAAACCAGTACCTTACGACCTTCTTCGGACACTCGTTGCACGATATGTACCTAATCGGTACATGATAGGTACATACGTTGTGCAAAAGGACACTTCCCTTTGACTCTAAAAGTCGGTATAATAAAGAGGTACTAAACAAAAAATAATATGTCTCCTTTTGACCGATTTACCCCCAACGCCAAACAAGCTCTCAGCATTGCGGAAGAAGAATCCCGCAAGCACGGACTTCCTTACATCGGCAGCGAACATTTGCTGATCGGCTTACTTAACAACCCGCGCTCGCTCGCGTTTTCAATTCTGACCGGCGCCGGAGTTTCACTTGAAAATGTGCGGATGATTTTGAATTCTGCGTCGAACCAGGAACCCGAAGCAAAGAATGTGCAGCATGGACTTTCAAGTTACCTCACCACCATCATCGAAGACGCGGTGAAGGTGGCCCATAAATACGGTCATCCGTTCGTGGGCACCGAGCATTTGCTTTACGCCTTGGTTTCACAGGAAAAATGCGCGGCCACGGTGATTTTGGAAAACATGGAAGTGAATCCCAAAGAATTCCAGCATCAAATCGAAGAAATGTTCGAGCAAATGGCCAGCGCGCGCAAAAAAGACATCAGCCAGGTCAACCATTCCCTGGATCGATTTCTGCAAGGATTGCAGGGGGCTATTTTTTCCGCAGGCCCAGCCGATTACGGCGACGCTTACATGCACAAAGACCAAGCCATGGAACAGAATCCAGTCATGAAAAAAGATGGCGGTAAAAGCAAAACTCCCGCTCTGGACTTTTTCACTACTGACCTCAATGCAAAATTCCGAAAAGGAGAACTCGATCCCATCATAGGCCGTGAAAAGGAAATTGAGCGCATGATACACATTTTGAACCGCAAAACAAAAAACAATCCTTTGATTATCGGAGAATCCGGAGTTGGTAAAACCGCCCTAGCCGAAGGGTTGGCGCAGGCAATCGTGGAAGAGCGGGTGCCGGATTCGCTTCTCAACAAACGCATTCTTGGTCTTTCATTATCCAGCGTCGTTGCAGGTACCAAATACCGCGGGGAGTTTGAAGAACGCATGAAGAGCATCATCGACGAAGCCACCCGCGTGGACAATGAGATCATTCTCTTCATCGACGAAATCCATACCCTTTCCGGAACCGGTTCCGCGGAAGGATCCATGGACGCGGCGAATTTACTCAAGCCCGCTCTTTCCCGCGGGCATTTGCAGATCATGGGTGCCACCACGATGGATGAGTACCGAAAGCATATTGAAAAAGACAAAGCCCTGGAGCGCCGATTTCAAAGTGTGGTGGTCGAAGAGCCAGACACGGAATCCTGCCAAAAGATTTTGGAAGGTTTGCGCCCCAGCTACGAAAAATTCCATAATCTCACAATCAGCGACGGAGCTATCAAGGCAGCCATCCGGCTTTCCCAGCGCTACATCGCCGACCGCTTTTTGCCCGACAAGGCCATTGATTTGATGGATGAAGCCGCCGCGCTTAAGGGCGCTCGCTCCATGAGCAACTTGCCTTTGATCCGCACCGAAAAAGAAAAAATAAATAAAATTGAGAAAGAAATCGAAAAATGCGTGATGAACCAGCAATACGAACAGGCTTCTAAATTGAAGTATAAAAAGGAAGCTCTTTTGAAAAAAATCGATCAGATTAAAGAGGAAGCCCAGGCCAAAACCAAACGAAGCCGCATTGATGAGGAAGACATTGCCAAAATCGTGGCTAAAGTCACCGGTGTTCCCGTGACCAAGCTGATGAAGGATGAAAGCAGGCGCCTGACCCACTTGGAATCGATCTTGCAGGAACACATCATCAACCAAAACGAAGCGGTGACGGAAGTCTGCAAAGCCATTCGCCGTTCCCGCGTGGGCATCTCCTCCCCTACCCGCCCCATCGGCTCCTTCATTTTCCTTGGACCTACAGGGGTTGGCAAAACGGAATTGGTTAAAACCCTGGCTCATGAGGTGTATGACAACAAAGATGCCCTGATCAAGATCGACATGAGCGAATTCATGGAGCGGCATAATGTGTCACGCTTGGTGGGCACTACGGCTGGGTATGTTGGATACGAGGAAGGCGGCCAACTGACAGAAATGGTGCGTCGCAAACCCTATTCCGTGGTGCTGTTTGATGAAATTGAAAAAGCTCATCCGGAATTTTTTAATCTGCTCCTGCAGGTGCTGGAAGACGGTTACCTGACCGACTCCAAGGGAAAAAAGGTGGATTTCCGCAATACGATCATCGTGATGACTTCGAACTTGGGCGCCAAACAACTGACGGCGGAAGCGGCCAAGATCGGATTTGCCCTTAACACCGATGCGCGCAAACAGGCCGAAGGCGACTTCAATGAAAAAAAGGAACAGGTTTTAAAAGAGCTTAAAAATACATTTCGTCCGGAATTTTTGAATCGCATCGATAAAATCATCGTCTTTAAACCATTGACTCATGAAGACATCAAGCAAATTGTCGGCCTGCAAATCAAAGCGCTAAATGAACGATTGAAGGAACGCGAAATCACGCTGGAGCTCTCGCCGGAAGCCCTGGATCACCTGGCCAAAGTCAGTTATGACCCGGAATACGGAGCACGTCCGGTTCGCCGCAAAATCCAGGATTTGATCGAAGATCCCATTGCCGAAAAAATTCTGGGTGGCGAGTTTAAAAACGGTTCCAGCATTAAAGTGACCTACAATCAAGAACGGAATGAAATTTCTTTCATGGGATTGGCAGTCACGTTAAAAACCGAAAGGACTTCTTCTAAACCACTTAAGAAAGAGCGAGAGACGACATTACAGGCCTAGGGATTTTTTGATCGCTTCCGCCTTGGCTTCTTCTTCTTGTCGTTTGCGTTCTTCTTCTTGCTTGGCTGACATTTCTTCGGGATTTACTTTGTGCTGCCGTTCCAATTCGGCCACTTGTTCGGCGTGCTTTTTTTCCAACTCCGCGAACTTTTGCTGTTCTTCCTTAAAGATCTTGATGAGTTCGTCAATCTGGAATTGCGAGAGCTGCGGAATGGCCTCTACGATCCGGTACTTTTCATTAACCGTCAGCGAAATCGAACCTGCCAGCAATTGGATGAACTGCTTTTCATCAAACTTGGTGTTTGGATGAGGCGGAACCTTAACCTTGGTTAAAAAATCCTGCTGCTGAGACTGATTTCCCGCATTGGCAATGAGAGAGGAAATATCCACATTCTCTTCCATAATACCGCTCAGATCTTTTCCTTGAGCGCCTTGGGCACCCTGAGCGCCCTGTTGCCCTTGCCCGCCTACAGGATTTGCTCCGGTTCCTGTGCCTTGGGGATTGGGGTTGGTATTTTGATCTGCCATAACAAAAAATTAAATTCGAATGGAATAGTCACTTAAATCATTTTGATGCAAATGATTTGTATTTCAGGAAATAAAT
The DNA here is from genome assembly GCA_043798815.1 of Candidatus Peregrinibacteria bacterium. Lineage (GTDB taxonomy): Bacteria > Patescibacteriota > Gracilibacteria > UM-FILTER-43-11 > UM-FILTER-43-11 > JAZDOH01. The sequence continues at coordinate 3,812 of JAZDOH010000018.1, forward strand.
GGCAATTCCAAATGCCACTGAAACGTTCAGGGACTCCTTTTCCCCATGCATAGGGATTGAAACGACATGATCTGCCAATTTAAGAGTGGATGGTTCCACTCCTTCTACCTCATTTCCAATGATCAGGCAAAAAGAATGTGGTGCTTTAAAACCCGTGATATTTCTACTGCCATTGGTTCGTTCCAAGGCGATCAGGCTGACGCCTCGTTTTTTGAGTTTTTGCAAAAGAGCAATGGGATCCGCATGGTATTCCCAGGGCAACGCTTGCTCCGCACCCAAGGCGGTTTTACTGATGTCTTTGCGCGGCGGACATGGAGTGTATCCCGTTAAATAAATTTTGGTCACTCCAGCGCCATCCGCCGTGCGAAAAAGGGAACCCACATTGTGCATGCTGCGGATGTTGTGGGCCAAAACGTAAACTTTTTTTGAGTTCATGCCCCTCATCTTAATTTAAAGGCCCGCGCGACGACAAGCCCATAAACCTTGGGAATCCCCCATTGCTTGAGTATTTGAGCAGCGTTTTCCAGGGTTGCTCCTGTGGTGCACACATCGTCGACCAAAAAATAGAGAGCATCCGTTTCGAGTGTATGCTGAACAAATTTTTTGTTCATGCACAAGGCATCCAAAAGATTTTTTTGTCGTTCTTTCTTATGAAGCTTGGCCTGCTGGGTTGTGTTTTTAATTCTTTGTAAAAATTCCAACACTTCAATTTTTTCTGGAGAATGAACCTGAATCGCCTTTGCGATCACCAAGGCCTGATTGAATCCGCGATAATTCAGCCGCTTGGGGTGGAGTGGCACAGGAATGAGTCGGATTTTGCGCCCTTTGGTCATCACAAGTTCCCCCAACTTTTCGACGATGAGTGCCGCAAAATAAACCGAAAGTTTTTGGGTAAATCGGTATTTGAACTGTTCAATCGCCGCCTGAATTTGCGGATTTTTGGCATAATCCAATCCATAAATCACGCCATCTAAGTGACAAAATTCTTTGGGCTCTGGTGACGAGTGACGAGAGCGTAAAATCTTGCGCTTCACGAAAGATTGAACACATTTTTTGCACAAGAAATCCCCCTCCGTTTTGCACGAAACACAATGAGGGGGGAATAAAACATTCAAGAACCAACTGAAATTCCGAAATAAAGTCATGATTGCTTCGGGGGGCAACTGACTTAAAGGAAGTTAACGTATACTAAAACAGTATTTTCGTCAATTGTTTCTTGAATCGACAAAGGAATTTTATGCTAAACTCTCGAAGTCTTTTGATTAAAAAATTATGAAAAACATTCTCCTCATCTCTCATGTGGTCACTTCGGTTTTGCTCATGGTTCTGATTCTCACTCAGAATAAGGAAGGCGGGCTTACCGCGGCGGTGATGGGGGCGGGACGGGGCGGTTTTAGAGCCACACGGCGGGGGGCGGAAAAAGTGATTTTTGTGGCCACCATCGTGTTTGCTTTCCTGTTTTTGGTCAACGCGCTCCTGTTCGTGTTCATTTAATCTATGCTGAAAAAATTCCGCCAACTCACGAAGGTGGAAAAGCTAATGGTGGCTTTTTTCATTTTGGTGATCATGGTTACTGGCTATCGAATCGCGAGAGCTTTTTATGATGACTATTCGGATATTTCGCCAGAGACAGGCGGACTGTACGTTGAAGGGGCGGTGGGTAAAATCGGACAGTTGAATCCACTGCTCGTGCAACAGGGTTCTGTGACGCATGACTTAACGGATCTCATTTTTTCCGGCCTGACCCAATATGATCCCAAAAGCGGTACCATCATCCCCAATCTTGCCGATTTCACCATGTCTTCGAGCGGCCGGGAATACACGTTCGTGATCCGCGAGGGGGCAAAGTGGCACGAAGGAACTCCGGTGACGAGCGATGATGTGATTTTCACCTACGAAACCGTGCTCAAGGATCCCTCTTTTAAGGGGGCTATTTTGAATGCCAATGATTACCGGGGTATTCGTGTAATGAAACTGGATTCGCGCACGGTGAAATTTTTGCTGGAAAAACCCAATGCGTTCTTTTTGACAAAAGCCATGACGGGAATTTTGCCGGCTCACCTTTTGGGAAATACTCCACCTTCTGCGCTGGCGGAAGACCCTTTCAACCTTTCTCCCACCGGATCCGGACGGTACCAATTCGTTTCCATGCTTCCGGTGGACGATCATGTGGAAATCAGCCTGGAAGCTTTTGCCGGCTTTTATGGCACCATTCCGCATATCGAAAGCCTTCTTTTTAAGGTATTCCCGGATGAAGGCGAATTGGCAAAGCATTTGAGTGAAGTTGATGGGGTGCGCACCGTTTCCGAATCATTGACCGAAAAAATCTTCAAACGATCCGGTTTTGTTTTGGAGCGTTACCATTTGCCGCAATACGTGGCGGTGTTCATCAACAATGATTCGCCGATTCTTAAAAACAAAAAAGTGCGGCTGGCTCTGCAATTGGGCACAGACAAAGCGAGCCTGATTGAGGCGATTGGAGAAAGTCAAATCATCGACACGCCGCTTTTGGAAATCGACCAGGAAAACTGGGTGCATCAATTCAATTTAAAGAGCGCCAACGGAGCGCTTTATGACACGGAATGGAAGCTTCCGGGAGTCCAAGAAGCCGAAGCCAATGCACCCGAAACCAAAGAGGAAAAAACAGAAGAAGAGCCCACTTACATCAATGGCTCCAATGGCGGACGGGACTTTAAAACCACGGAAAACAAAGTCACTATTACCGGAACTGCCCCCGCCCGCACCAATGCCATTCTGGTGAATGATTATGAGCTTCAGAAATTCGCCCCGGGAGACAAAGGATGGAGTTATGTGGCCAGTGAAGAATTCGGAAATTTAAAAAGGGGAGATAACGTGTTTGAAGTGAGCGCTCTTGATTATCAGGAGAAAAAAACATTTTTAGATCGCATCACCGTCACCTACAACAACTCGATCGTCCTCCAGCAGCAGGAAAAGGAAAAACTCGCCAAAGAAAATGAGGAATTTTCTTCCCTGCCCACACGAAAAAATCAAAAAGGAGAATCACTCAAGCTTCGTTTCATCACCTCGCAAACCCCCGCGGTTTACGCCCAAATCGCGGAATTGCTGCAAGACCAATGGAAACGGATGGGGGTGGAGCTCGAAATCGACGTGCTGGATCCAAGCACTTTTCAGGAGCGGCTGATGAAGCGTGACTACGATTTACTGCTCTTCGGACAGAATCTGGGCTACAACTTAGACAGTTACCCATACTGGCATTCAAGCCAGGCCAAAGAAGGGGGGTACAACCTTTCCCAATTCAAAAATTTCGGGGTGGATAGTTTGCTTGAAGCGGCTCGCTTAGAAGAAGATGAAGGCCGGCGCAAGGTTTTGCTCAGCAGCATTCAAAGAATTTTGAGTCAGGAAGTTCCGGCCGTATTTTTGTACAGCCCCACGTACAGTTCCGCTCATGCCAAAAAAATCCAGAACGTCAGCTTCACCGGCCTGGCCACCATGACAGATCGATTTGCCAATATCGAAGAATGGTATGCCCAAGGCAAGCGCCAGTTTAAAGAGGGGGTCACCCCGTGGACATTTGTAACCTGGTTCTTCGAACAGTTTTGAATTGACAGAAGGTGGGTTGGTGAGTAAATTTAGTGGGCGTTAATCTTTATTCCTTCTTTATTTCTATGGAAGTCGTTCTCATCCAAGATGTCCCCAAGCTCGGTCACGCCTATGATTTGGTTAAGGTGCGTCCCGGTTTTGCCCGTAATTATTTGTTGCCCCAAGGCAAAGCGTCTTTGGCTACGCCCGTGCTCATCGCCAAGGCTCAAAAAATCCAATCGGAACGGGTAAAGAAGCTGCAGGAAATGCTGGCTCATGCCAAAGAATTGGCGGAACAATTAAGAGGAATCACGCTCACCTTTAAAAAGAAAGTCCGTGGTGAAACGCTGTACGGCTCCATCGGTGTTAAAGATATTTTGGAAGCGCTCAAGGAAACGGCAAAATTGGAAGTCGGAAAAGACGCGATCCGGCTCGAACACCCCATCAAGACGGTGGGCGATTATTCGGTTACCCTGCATCTTGCGGAAGGCGTGAACGTGAAAGTGGCAATCAAAGTGGAAGCGGAGACTTAAAAAATCAGGCCGGCCGTGTATCAAAATGCACCTCGTCGCCTACGAACTTACCTCCGTAAACCCCCTCTTTTTCCAGGTACTTCTTAACGGCCTGCCAGTTCTGAATGTCGGCGGCCAAGCCGGCTTCATGTTGGGATCGCCCCACTTGCGCTTTGGTGGATACGGATGGATCTTCATTGATTTCCATTTGCTTCCGATTGCTCCTAAAATGACTAGTGATGCGCAGATGCACACCTTTTTCTTTGTACAATTTATCATCGGCCTTTTTTAGGCGATCCCCAAAAGACTTACGAAAGTAGCAAGTAACCAGAGCGCCCGAGCCATCATAAAGCTCGTAGGGCAATAAAAAATCAAATCTCAATTGCTCCATGTTGGGAAATACGGCCGGGTCCAGATAATTCCCCGTCTCATCATCGTAAGCAAATCCCCTCTTTTTCAAATCTTCTATCATCGCCAATTCCTTTTTTGTTTTTGGCGCCTTTTTTTCTTCTTTTCCCGGAGGTTTTTCGGCCATTAAAAATGGAGCTTGCCGGGCCACCTGCGCCCGCAAAGCGCCCAGCCGGCCCTGATCCACCGCGGTTCTTAAATGTTCACGCGCATCATCAGGGTTGGGCTGATCCGATACATGAGTATCCGAACTATTTAAAAGATAATAAGTT
>JAZDOH010000019.1:0-11811 GCA_043798815.1 Candidatus Peregrinibacteria bacterium
CACCCACGCCGCCTTACATTAAACAGCCTGTCCAAAATTCAAACGACTACCAAACCATTTACGCCCGCCACGATGGTTCCGCGGCTGCGCCCACTGCCGGGTTCCACTTTACTCAACGGGTTTTTGAGGCGCTTAAAGCCAGAGGAATCGGAATGGAATTCGTCACGTTGCACGTGGGCTTGGGCACTTTTGCTCCCGTAAAAACCGAAGACATCACCCAACATCAAATTCACTCCGAATGGTTTGAGTTGTCTCCCGATGTCGCCAACCGTCTCAACGCCGCCAAAAAAGCTGGAAAGCGTATCGTGGCTGTGGGCACCACCAGCGTGCGCGTGCTCGAGTCCTGCGCAGACCTGCCTGCCGGCAGGCAGGGCGAATCCGGCACTCTTCATCCCCAAACCACCGAAACCCAACTCTTCATTTACCCAGGCTACCGATTCAAATTCGTCGACCAAATGGTCACCAACTTTCACGTTCCAAAAAGCTCTTTGCTTATGCTCGTTAGCGCTTTTGCCAACCGTGAATTCATTCTAAAATCTTACGAACTCGCCAAACAGTCCGGCTACCGTTTTTTCAGCTTCGGGGATGTGATGTGGATACACTAAAAATCAGTTTAAAATCACGGGTTTTACTCCAACTTCTTGTTTGGCGTAATGATTTCTAAGCATTGCGTCTGCCTGCCTATTTGCAATATGAGCTAGGTTGTCAGATAAGGCTGGAGATTTTGAGAGCTGATCAACAATCTTCAATCTTGCGATAATGGAGTACATAATGCTTACCAAATTATTGATCCTCATTTTTATAGCTTCCAGGCGTTCATTGCGATGAGTATCAAGGAAAAGATTATTTAAAAAATCAGCGATACACCCTAACTGAGTCAAGCTTTCACCAAAATCAACCACTTCAAAAAGATCCAGCGTGCAAAGGCTTTCCAAGGACGTCAAAATAACGGGCAAATGATTGTATTGTAAATTATCTCTAGAGTCATGAAGGGCGCTATTTAAATCTTTTAATGCGCGGTTAACATGTCGCATATCAGGAGATTGGCCTGTGACATTTCCTACAAGGCGATTATGAAGATCATGCACAGCGACAATGGCTTTTTGTAATACACCAGGCATTAATACATAGTGATTTCTGGTGTCGACTAAAGTATGTTTAGTAAGAAGCATGAGTAATTGAACTTAAAAGACAACATCGCTATTATACTTATACATTAATGTTTGTCAACATAATTTATGTTTGTCAATAAGTTACTCTTAGGCATGACTATCGGTGGTATAATTTTAAGTGCTTGCACTTTGGTTGGTCCTTCTGGAAAATCAACTCGAGATTCTATCACTTCACTACCTTCTATGACTCAAACATCGCTCGATTTTCAAGTTACAGGCTATGAAAACGGCGGTCGTATGCCGGTCAGATTCGCCACACGCGGTGGGGGTGGGGAAAATATTTCTATTGGCCTTAAATGGTCCGAGGTTTCCGGCGCCAAGTCGTACGCGTTACTTTTTGACGACAAACATCCCGTTGCCAACAATTGGGTGCATTGGCTAGTTACAGATATTCCAGCGACAGTTACTGAAATTCCGGAAGGAGTCAGCCGAACAGCCAAAATGCCAGTTGGTTCTCGCGAACTTATAACAAGCTGGGGCCGTACCGGATACGATGGCCCTCAGCCGCCGGTTGGTTCCGGCGATCATGAATATGTAGCAACCCTTTTTGCGTTGGATGTCGAAAAACTTGAAGTGTCGAACAACGTATCACGTAATGATTTTTTGAAAGGAGTTGGGTCTCACACTATCGCTAAAAGCAATTGGAGTGGGTGGCTTGAAAGAAAGTAGTCCTCTATGATCAATGAAGTTAGAAGACACTCTAAAAATAGACGGCGAAGAGACGGCGAATCTTAGAGTGCCGCAAAAAGACTTTGTCAGCTCCTAGTAATCTAATCCCTTTGTCGCATCTTGGCCGGAGCGGAAATAGTGTTTCATTTCCTTAATTTCAGAAACTAGGTCGGCTTTTTCGGTGAGCCACGCCGGCGCCCCCCTTCCAGTCAGGAGTAAATGAGTCATTGGCGGGCATTTCTCCACCACTTCCTGCACTTTCGACTCAGACACTAACCCTAAATTCAACGCGTTGATGAGCTCGTCACAAACGATTAAAAAATAATCTTTACCATACAGCTCCAAAATCTTTTTTACCCCTTCTTCCGCCTGTTTTAAATCTCCTGGCGTGTTATCAAATCGGAACGTTTTGGATTTTTCATCAAATCTCGGTAAACCAAATCGAAATACGTCAATTGCTTTCGAAAATTTCCCGAGCATTTTTTGTTCGCCGTAATGGTTGCCGCCTTTGTCAAAAAAAACGATGGCGACTCGCTTATTCCAACCCGCCGCACGGAGCGCGGTTCCAAGGGCGGAAGTGGTTTTTCCTTTGCCATTTCCCGTAACGACTAAAATCATAAACAACACAATATCTTGTGGGTGCAACGTCATTGTTCTACAAGCTGTTGGAGTCGTCAAGCCAAATGGATTGACGAATTTTTGACCTTTCGGCATAGTGAAAAACGCTCTTTAAATTTCCTGAATTATGAAGAAACCAACTCCAAAGAATGGTCTTAAAGTCTCTCGCCTTTTTAGCCGTGCCGGCATCAATCCGTTGGATGAAGTTCAATACGAAAAACGCAATTGCAGCATCAAACGCCCAGACGGTTCTGTGGTGTTTGAAATGAATGATTTTTCCATTCCACAGAATTGGTCCCTGAATGCCGGCGACATCATGATTTCTAAATACGCCCGCAAGGCCGGCGTTCCTCAGACCGATGAAAAAGGCCGCATGCTCAAAGACCCCAATGGCAAGCCTGTTATGGGCCCGGAACGCAGTGCTCGGCAAATCGTCGGTCGGATGAGCGGCTGCTGGCGTTCGTGGGGAGAAAAATATGGTTATTTTGCCTCCGCTGAAGATGCTCAATCCTACGAAGATGAAATGAACGCGATGCTCATCAATCAAATGGCCGCCCCCAACTCCCCGCAATGGTTCAACACGGGGCTAAACACGGCGTACGGCATCACGGGTCCGGCGCAGGGGCATTTTTACCCCGATCCCGTAACCGGAGAAATCAAAACCTCCGAAGACGCCTACACCCATCCTCAGCCACACGCCTGTTTCATTCAATCCGTGAACGACGACATGGTAAATGAAGGCGGCATCATGGATTTATGGATCCGTGAAGCTCGTTTGTTTAAATACGGCTCTGGCACAGGCACCAACTTCTCCAAGCTACGCGGCAAGGGCGAATCCCTCTCCGGCGGCGGCCAATCTTCGGGTCTCATGTCGTTTCTTAAAATCGGTGATCGGGCGGCCGGCGCCATCAAATCCGGCGGCACCACTCGTCGGGCGGCTAAAATGGTAAGTTTAGACATCGATCATCCCGAAATCGAAGACTTCATCAATTGGAAAGCGGGCGAAGAAAAAAAGGTCGCGGCCATGGTGGCGGCGGGCTATTCCTCCGACTTCAACGGAGAGGCATACAGCACGGTTTCGGGTCAAAACTCCAACAATTCCGTGCGCGTCTCCAATGACTTTTTGCACGCCGTTGAAACCGATGGAGATTGGAACCTCATTCGCCGCACGGATGGCAAGGTGTATAAAACCATCAAAGCCAGAAAACTCTGGAACGCCATTGGTCAGGCTGCTTGGGCTTGCGCCGATCCGGGGCTTCAGTACGATACCACCATAAATGAATGGCACACTTGCCCCAAAGACGGCCGCATCAACGCCAGCAACCCCTGTTCCGAATACATGTTCCTCGACGACACCGCCTGCAACCTCGCATCACTCAACCTACTAAAGTTTTTTGATGTTGAAAAATCTAAACTCGACATCAAAGCCCTGCAGCACGCCATCCGACTATGGACGGTCACACTCGAAATCAGCGTGCTCATGGCTCAATACCCCAGTTACACCATTGCCAAAAGAAGTTATGAATATCGCACGCTGGGTCTTGGTTACGCCAATCTGGGTACCCTCCTCATGCTCTCGGGCATTCCCTACGACAGCGATAAAAGCCGGGCGGTGGCTGGTGCCATCACGGCAATCCTTACGGGAACGAGTTACAAAACCTCAGCTGAACTCGCAAAAGTTATTGACCCATTCCCTCGCTTTGAATCCAATCGGGAATCCATGCTTCGCGTCATCCAAAATCATCGCCGCGCCGCCTATGACGCGTCTGAAAATGAATACGATGGGTTGGAAGTAAAACCAATGGGGATCAATCAGACCCTATGTCCCGAATATTTGCACAAGGCTGCCTGTGAATCGTGGGATGCCGCCTTAAGAATGGGCGAACAATACGGCTATCGCAACGCTCAAGTCACCGTGATCGCCCCCACCGGCACCATCGGTCTCCTGATGGATTGCGACACCACTGGGGTGGAGCCGGATTTTGCTTTGGTTAAGTTCAAAAAGCTCGCGGGCGAAGGATACATGAAAATCGTCAACCAATCCGTGGGGCCGGCGCTTAAAAAGCTCGGCTACTCGCCTGCAGAAATCCAGGACATCATGGATTATCTAATCGGAAAAAACACGCTCCTCGACGCCCCGTTCATCAACTGGAAAACATTAAAAGACAAAGGCTTGAACGACGAAGAGCTCACCCGCATCCAAAAGCAACTCCCCCTCTGCTTCGATATCACCATGGCTTTCAACAAGTACGTCGTGGGCGAGGAGGCATTGGAACGATTGGGTATTTCACCGGAAACGGCCAACGGCTCCACCTTTAATTTCCTTAAAGAAATCGGCTTCACCGATGAAAAAATCGAAGCGGCCAATGTGGTGATTTGCGGCGCGCTCACCATCGAAGGCGCTCCTCACTTAAAAGAAGAACATTTGTCGGTATTCGATTGCGCCAACAAATGCGGCAGCAAGGGGACGCGCTTCATTCGCCACATGGGGCATCTTAAAATGCTGGCGGCCACCCAGCCTTTTATTTCCGGTTCCATCAGCAAAACCATAAACATGCCAAATTCCGCCAAGGTCGAAGACGTTCAGGATGCCTATTGGCAGGGTTGGCAATTGGGGCTAAAATGCAGCGCGCTGTACCGCGATGGGAGCAAAATATCCCAGGTGCTCAACACCACTTCCAAAGAAAAAAAAGAAGAAAAACTCGAAATCAAAGAAGTGGAAATCACCAAACGTCCCATTCGCCACAAACTGCCCAACGAACGGCAATCCATCACGCATAAATTCTCCATTGCCGGGCACGAGGGCTATTTTACGGTCGGCTTATACGAAGACGGAACTCCGGGCGAATTCTTCATCAAGATGAGCAAAGAAGGTTCCACGCTTTCCGGAATCATGGACGCGCTCGCCCTCTCCCTCTCCCTGAACATGCAATACGGCGTTCCGCTGGAAGTGCTCGTCGGCAAATTCACCCACACCCGTTTTGAACCGGCCGGAATGACAGCCAATCCCGAAATTCCCATGGTCAAATCCATGATGGACTACATCGGGCGCTGGCTGGCCGTTAAGTTTTTGTCCAAAGAAGACGCCAAAAAATACCACAACAGCGAACTCATCGAACGCGCTTACGCCCAGGGAACCATGAGCAAAAACGGCGTCCTCCCCTCCATTCGTACCAGCACAATCACTCTCAGTGAGCCCAAAGTCAAAGAAGACCAGGAAAAGGGATTGATCGAGGCGCTTGAAAAATCAAAAGTGGCCACTCAATCCATCAAAGCCCCCCTCAAAAAAACTGCCGTCGCAATCGGTTCCGCTAGTCAAATCCACGGCACGCCTCAGGCCTTCCACAACGAAGACGCGCCCATGTGCCACAATTGCGGTTCAGTGATGCTCCGGAACGGCAGCTGCTACAAATGCCTGGATTGCGGGGAGACTTCTGGCTGCAGTTGATATCTGGTTTTTTGGGAATTGGCTTGTTACACTGCGCTCATGCAATTCAGATTACCATTCAATCGCAACGAGCTCTTTTTTGCCGCCGTTTATTTCGTCCAGGCGGCGGTGGGGATTTCGGGATTAGCCCAATTTCTCTTCACTCGCAACGAGCTAGGTCTGGATTTTATTCAGCTTGGTATTTTGGCGGCTTTACCCACCATTTCTTGGAGTATCAAACCGATTTACGGATTTCTCACGGACCTGGTACCCATTCGGGGTTACCGCCGACGCCCGTATCTCCATATCACCCCACTCATCACCATTTTAAGTTGGCTCTACATCTGGCAATTTTCAAACTCCTTTGCCAGTTTTGCCATTCCGCTCATGATCGCGAACGTGGGGATGGGGTTCACCGATGTGATTTGCGATGGACTCGTCGTTCAGCAATCGGATGAAAAAACCGCCGGTCGCTTTCAGTCTATTTGCTGGGGGGCGCTCACGATTGGAGCCATCATTTCCACCTTTTTCTCCGGCCTTCTCCTCGGCCGCGAGATCGTTGGCGTTCGCGGCATGTTTCTCCTCACCGCGCTAATGCCCATCATCACATTTGGTCTCTCATTTTTAGTGAAAGAGCGGCGCATAGAAGATCGTTCGGAACTCAAAGCGCATCAGGCCATCAGTCTCAAATACATTTACGCTTCGGTAGTCGCGTTCCTCGCCACTATCGCATTGCTCTGGCCGCGCGATGGGGCTGATGCGGGTTTAATGTCTATAGGCGTCATCGCGGTATGGTTCTTATGGTTCGCTTTTTACTTCAAGCATCTCATGGATTTAAAAGTGATTGGCAAAGCGATTTTCGCGGCCGCTATCTTCATTTTCCTCTGGCGCTTCACTCCCAGTTTCGGCGCGCCGTGGAGTGATTATTTTTTGAATGACGTCAAAATCGATCAGGAAACCTACGGTTATTTCGGCGTGATCGGTTACATCGGCTGGCTCGTCGGTTCAGTGATTTTTTCCAAATGGCTGGATAAGATTAATCTCAAAAAAGTGTTGTTGTGGACCATCTTGCTCAGCGCCATTTTGGGCATGAGCCAGCTCACGCTCACCAAGTTGGATTTGGCGAACATCGTCGGAAATTTCCCCCTCATCAAATACACCGGCGCCATCCTCGCCGCCCCTGTGTTTATGATCGCCCGTGGTGCTGATTTTTGGACGTTTGTGATGAGTTTTCCCGGAGTGGTGTACCTCAACTTCTCCCTCGATTTTTTCCTCGGCATCCTCTACATGATTTCATTCCTTCCGCTCCTCAAATTCGTGGCGCTTTCCACCCCAAAAAACCTGGAAGGTACCAACTTTGCCGTCTTCGCGTCTATCATGAACTTCGGATTGGTATTTGGCTCCATCAGCGGCGGATATATTTACGAACGCATCCAAACCGGCCTCACCTGGGGCCCTCTCACCATGAACGGGCTCCAAATCACCGTCTGGCTCGGCGCCATCACATCACTTATCGCTTTAGTCGCGCTGCCTTGGATTAAAACCGAACACATGGCACATGAATAATTGGTTTTTCTTTTCATTGGCCGCCCCTCTACTCTGGGCTTTTTGCAATGTCATCGATACGACGGCGCGGCGTCACTTTGTAAAAAGCGATGTGGCGCTCAGCTGGCTAGCTTCCATCACTCGCTTACCCCTTATTCCAATTCTTTTTTGGCTGGGCGGATGGCAAATTCCAGCACTTGGCACGGCGCTTGGACTGCTGGTCGCCGGACTTTTTTGGCTATTGCCGTTCGCGTTTTATTACAAAGCCCTGGCAACAGAAGAAACGAGTCGCGTCATTCTTTTTTTGGAACTCCAACCTGTGTTCACGCTGGGAATCGCTTTTGTTTTGATCGGCGAAAAACTCACGGGAATTCAAGGGTGGGCTTTTTTACTCATTCTCCTGGGCAATCTTATGGCGGCCCTCAAGCATTTCGAAGGCAAATGGCATTTTAGCAAAGCATTCGCTTTCGTCCTCTTAGCCGGCGCGGGATGGGCGTTATCGGATGTCCTCTTCAAAAAATATGCCGCAAATTTTGACAATTATTTCGCTTCAGCCGCGATCTATTCACTAGGAATGTTTTTCTTGGCTCCAATGCTCATGGTTCGCCGCGAATGGTTTAAATCCATCGTTTCTCACTTCCGTGGCTTGTCTCGTCGCATCTGGAAGTTTCTCGCGTTCGACATCATCGCCGGCTTACTCGGCACGCTGGTTTTTTCTTACGCCCTCACTCTCGGCAAGGCATCTTTAACCATGGTGGTTAGTGGCATGCAACCCTTGTTTGTGTTTGTGTTAGGATTGATCCTCATTCGCTTCATCCCCGAAGTCGCGCGTGAAGACATGTCTAAAAGCGCCCTGGGTCTCAAAGGCTTTGCATTCGCGTTAATGGTCATCGGGTTGTGGATGCTGAGCTAAAATTTGTTCAAATGTTATTATCCAGCGATTGCCGTTCGCACATCATCTATTACGTCTTCTGTAGATTCGTCGGAAAGAATGTTTTTTTTGAAACTGATAAAGACTGGTCGCGGATGACGCGGATGAATAGAAAAATCACTTTCCCCAGATTCTTGCATTCTTAATTTTGCAATATCAGCTAGATCAGCAACATGCATAAAATGCCCTTGGCACATTATAATATGAGGATCCCCAGCCTGAATTTTTGCCCACCACCCTTGATCCTCTGCCGCTATTTCATAATCATTTTCCAGCATCCATAAAATGACTTCGAGCTGATCTGTTATTAGACCGACTGGCTGAGGTTTTCGAACGCGTCTGGCAACATGGCGCACATAATCTTCGGCAGCTTTCAATAAAATATTACTTAGCCGTTCCCCTGAACTATTTTGCGATCCGCGAAATTCACGGTCAACAATCCGATGAAAAATTTCAATGATCCTTCCTTGATCCCAACCGGTAAGCAAAGACAACATAGCTATTACACGATCATTCACTTTAATAAAAAGTTCGACGGAATCCAATGATTCTGGGTCACCTCTTTTGATTGTAAGCGTAATTGGATGATCAGGATCTTCATTGAGTACTTGAACATGATCGAATTGTGATGAATCTTCCCCCACAACTCCTGGAGGGCAAAGAAGTTGTTTGGTTAAATCAGGCCTCAAATCAAGATACTGTCGCTCAGGTTTCGGTTTCACATCGACGCTTTTCTCCGGCTTCAAACAGGTAAATGTACGGTCAGCATAACGGGCACGAATTTCATCTTTGCTCGGCGTTGGAGGATATTCTTTGGGCATATGTTGTTATCTTATCATATTTAGTACTTTTCGTCAATTTTTCAGAGCAAGTCATATGTCCAAAAAACCATCAGCACTCAAAGCTTTGCATTTGCGCTAATGGTCATCGGGCTGTGGATGCTTTCCGTTTCATAATTTTCTTTGCCGCGCTCGCGATTCAGCAACGGCCTCTCTCATTTGCAGTTGCAAGGCGACAGATTCCAGATAATCTTCACATTGTCGCGAATGAAGATAGACGTTAATGTCGGCGATATGTCCCCTGGAAAGATCAATGTCTCCCGGACGGACGAGAACATTGCCGCTGACGCAGTTGGCGCCACCTTGCATGTCAATGAAGCCAGCCGTCATTTCCTGTAAGTGGTCAGGCAGAGTCATGTAGTGAACTCTTGCGGTAAGCCTGCTATCGAGAGCCGCCTTGAATTGAGAATCTGTCTGCATTCCAATGAGGAGGCCCGGACTCACCGAAAGATTTAGGGCACACGAGCGTACCGCCTGATCAGGAACTCTTATCACAGGCACGCTGAGACCTGAGAATCGTTGCTCCACTTCTCTGGTATTTGTGATGCAGTTCGAAGCGAGTAACGCCTCGACCAGTTCGCCGCGCTTTCCTTGAACGAGCACAGAAACGAGATCCCGATGGAACTCTGAAGAAATGATGTCAATCCGGTGATCTGGCTGAAGAAGCCGGTAAAGCCAGTCGCGTCCTTCTTTGTTAGAACGGGAATTGGGACCATCGCCGGTCACGAATAAAGTTTCAACTCCTTCACAAGTGGGTAAAAATCCCATGTCTCCACCTTCCAACCAAGTTCCTTCCGGCTGAGTCAAAACATTTTTTACCCCTAGTCGCTCGCAAATGATCTGCATCACAAAAAGCTCCAGCCATCGCGTGGGAACGGTAAGACGATTAACGAGGTTCACATAATTCCCCACGTCTGGTCTGACCAAGGTGCCCAGCATTCCAGGAAGGTGCCGGCTATCTTTTAGGCGATATCCGTTGACATAGTCAACGGTAAAAACATCATCCGGATCAGGACTGCCAATCACTCGTTCCGTTACCCGCTGGGCTGCCTGCGAGCTTTCGAATAAAGCCACGGTTCGACCTAGGCGCTGGTAAAGCCTGGCAAGCTCCCGGATCACAATGGAACCGGCTCGTGCAGGCTGGGTTTTTTGTTGTTTGACCGCTTTGAGCATTTGGGGATTACCGTCAGCGGCCACGGTGAGGGGTTTTGTGAGCCAGTCCTTCGGCGGCTCAATCATCATGTAGACTGTTTGCAAGGTTCCGTCGGGCAATGAAGCTAAGGGTTTCATAAAAATAAAATTAAAAAATAAGAGACTTTATTATGAGCTCCTTTTGTTCAAGATGTTAAGAGTCTCACGTCATTCGTTTTTGTCTTAGGGAAAGCCTTTATCTAACACAAGAAAATCGATTGACGACAATTTTTTGACAACATATAATGTGTGCCAATAACATTTTTTGATCATGATTTACGAAACCGTTCTCCAAAGTATTGGCCTACGCTTAAACGAAGCCAAAGCTTATGTAACCCTCTTACATCTTGGGGCGCAGCCAGCGAGCACGATAGCGCGACATCTAAAACTCAAGCGAACTACCGTTCGTGTCTACTTGGAACACTTGGTAAAGCTAGGCCTACTCAAGGTGACCTCCAAAGGGCGCACCCAGTTTTTTACTGCTGAAACACCGGAGGAGGTCATGCGATCACTCGAAGCTCAAAAAAATCGAATGATGGAAGAGTGGGATCGCAAGATGCGCGCTTTTTCCGCCATCATCCCCGAACTCACCTCCATTGCGCGAAAAGATGTTTACGTTCCTAAAGTCACTTTTTACGAAGGCCTTGATCAGCTAAAGCGTATGTACATGGATTCCCTGGGCGCAAAAACCGAAATTTTGTGTCTCAGTAAAGTGCAGGATATGTGGGATCTTTTTGGAAAAGAATATGACCAATGGTATGTCAAAAAACGTGTCAAAAATAAAATTCCGGTTCGTTACATCGCCACCGACACACTCATCGAAAAGGAAGAGCGCAAAAAAGATAAATACTTTTTACGGGAATCCCGTCTGATTTCACCCAATCTGCTCGACATCTCCAATGAAATGAATATTTACGATGATAAAGTTTCCATAATCACTCTAAAAGAAGAGAAAATCGGAGTTCTCATTCAATCCAAAGAAATCGTACATTCCATGAAGGTAATTTTTGAAAATTTGTGGCGCTCCGGCAGAAAACCGGACGAGGAATAGCGATTGGCTTAACTCAGATATCTGAATAAAGCGGTTTGAACTTGTTTAAAAAATTCAGGTTTTAAGCGTGTAACTTTTTTAACGATCAAACTGGATTCTGCCCCCGTTATTTTACTAATTCGAATGGCTGATTTTGCGAATAAAGGTTCACCATCATAATGTTGCTCCTTGATCAAAATATCGTATGGTTTCAAGTTGATGGTCGTTGAAATAGGAAGCAAAATAACATCTTCGTTGTCTTGGTCACGCATCACCAGCGCAGGACGCACTTTAAACTCAATTAAGTTTGTGTAAGGAAAATTAACCAAGATAATGTCCCCTTGTTTATAAATGTTTTTCATAAACATCATTGCTAGGATCCATCCAGA
>JAZDOH010000050.1:0-2101 GCA_043798815.1 Candidatus Peregrinibacteria bacterium
CGGGATTATCTAAAGGCTTTGGAAGATATGAACCTGCGCACGGTGGAGGATTTGCTGTTGTATTTTCCAAGGGCTTACGAAGATCTTTCACAAGTTAAATCTCTTCTCCAAGTGGAAAATGGAGAAATCGTGACGTTGAAAGGTTATTTAAAAGGCATTGCCCAGGTGCCCACAAAACGTCGGGGATTTAAGCTCATCAAAGCTCATTTTTATGATGACATAGGAAACGTCGCGGAAATTGTGTGGTTCAACCAACCTCATCTTTTGCGCATGTTGCCCATGGAAACCGAGGTGCGGGTGGCTGGAAAGGTAGAGTTGAATTACGGCAAGTTCACCATTCACAACCCCGAAGTGGAAGTGGCCAGCCAGGCCACACTCCACACCGCTGGTTTTGTTCCCGTATATCCCGAGCACGAGATCATCACCAGCAAATGGCTCCGTGGGAAAATCCATCCGCTCCTGCCGCTCGCCTCAAAATTCGAGGAAATTCTGCCGCCGGAAATCCTGAAAGAAGAAAAGTTGATGGGGAAAGCGGAGGCGGTTCGCGAAGTGCATTTTTCCACCTCTCAAAAAACCCTACAACGCGCCCGTGACCGGCTGGGATACGAGGAATTGTTTTTGCTTCAGCTCAATGGCGTTTTGGCTCGCGCGGAATGGAAAAACAGTCGAGGTAAAAACAGTCTGATCGGAACTATCGGCATGGATGTGGAGTTTGTGAAACAGTTCTTCTCCCAATTACCCTTTACGCCCACCGGCGCGCAAAAAGTGGCGATTTTTGAAATTCTGAAAGATCTGGAGAAACCTTATCCCATGATGCGGTTACTCGAAGGGGATGTAGGCTCCGGGAAAACCCTTGTGGCCGCATTGGCCATGCTCCACACCGTCAAACAGGGTTATCAGGCTGTACTCATGGTCCCAACCGAAGTGCTCGCGCGCCAGCACCTGTTTTCCATCCGCAAGCTCGCGGAGCCCTACGGCATCAACGTCGAATTGTTGGTGGGTTCTTTGCCACTCAAAGAAAAATCCGCCATCCAAGCCGCTATCAAAGGCGGTCAGGTAGATATCGCGATCGGCACCCACGCGCTCATTCAGGAAGACGTAGGTTTTCACAAACTCGGTTTTGTAGTGGTCGATGAACAGCATCGGTTCGGAGTACAGCAACGTGAAATTTTGATGCGCCACGGTAGTCCCCACGTGCTCACCATGACGGCCACCCCCATTCCCCGCACCCTCGCCATTGTGGCTTATGGCGACCAGGATCTCTCTGTCCTCAACGAAATGCCGCCCGGCCGGCAACCCATCATCACCAAAGTGGTTCCGCCCGAGCACCGGCAAACGGTTTACCGCTTCATTGAAGGCAAAATACAACAGGGCCAACAGGTGTATGTGATTTGCCCACTCATCGACGAGTCGGATGTTCTGGAAGTCAAATCTGTCAAAGTGGAATTTGAAAAACTCCATACCCTTTTTCCTCAATTCAAGGTCGCCATGCTGCACGGCAAACTGAAGTCGGAAGAAAAGGAGCGGATCATGGGCGAATTCAAAGCGGGTAAAATCCACCTGCTCATTTCCACCTCGGTCATCGAAGTCGGCATCGACGTGCCCAATGCCGTCATCATGCTCATCGAAGGCGCCGATCGATTTGGCCTTTCTCAACTCCACCAGTTCCGCGGGCGCGTGGGACGAGGCAAAGATCAATCTTACTGCTTCCTGTTTACCGATTCCGCATCCGAAAACACCATGACGCGCCTCAAAGCCATGGTGGATCACACAGACGGTTTCAAGTTGGCCGAAATCGACTTACAGCTCCGTGGCCCAGGCGAAGTGTATGGCATCCGCCAATCCGGCCTCCCTGATCTCAAAATCGCCAGCATCAGCAACGGTATCCTCGTATCCCGCGTCCGCAAAGCCGCAGAAGTCCTGGTTGAACAATCTCCAACACTTAAAGAATTCCCCGGTCTCAAAGCAGCCATGTTAAATCTTCAAAAACGGAACACTTAAGCACAAAAAAGACAATATTTTTTTAGGACGTTTTCAGAGTAGAGTTTTTTATTTTTAAAACAGTTCTTTAATTGTGTCCATAATAAAAACTTGCACATTT
>JAZDOH010000068.1:0-13709 GCA_043798815.1 Candidatus Peregrinibacteria bacterium
AAATTCGCGGCAGACCTCCAAACCATTCCCGAATCGAGTGTGGTGGTGTTCATCCAGCCCCATCCCGATAAACGCAAATCTTTTTACAAATCCCTGGTCAAATTGGCCAAAGTGGAAGAGTTTAAATCGATGGAAGGGCCAGTGCTGGATCAATGGGTTTGCCGGGAGGCTAAAAAGGTTGGAGCCCAGCTAGACGGCCCCACGGCGGATTACCTCATTTCTTTGGCGGGGCAGAATTGCTGGCGGCTGAGCCAGGAAATCCAAAAACTGGCTTCTTACAAACCCGACCAACCCATCACCCGTGCGGACATCGATCACGTGGTGACGCCCACGCTGGAAGCCAACATTTTCCACTTCACCGACGCGCTTTCCGCCAAAGATTACAAAAAAGCCATTTACAACCTGCACCGCAGCATGGCGGCGGGCGAAGACCTTCGGCAATTGTTTTACATGATAGTCCGGCAATTTCGCCTGCTATTGCAGGTGAAGAGCTACAAGGAAGAATTCCCGCTGACCAACCCCCTGAATCTCTCTTCAGCGCTCAAGCTCCACCCTTTTGTGGCCAGGAACGTGATGGGGCAAATCGGACATTTTAAAACCAGCGAACTCAAAAAAGCTTACGCGCAATTGCTCCAAATCGATACCGATCTAAAAACCAGCCGCATCCGTGTGACGGCCGACAATTCCGACGAACTGGCATTGGCCGTGGAGCAATTCATCCTCAAATTCTGCGCTTAAAAGAAAAAGAGGAGAATGGCGCCCAACAAGAGGGAATAAAAGGCAAAGGGTCTTAAGGTATGCCGGGACAGGAATTTAACGAACCAGAAAATGATCAGGAGGCTGACCAAAAACGAAGTGAAAAATCCGATCAGAGTGAATTCTAAGTTGGGTAAAATCACCCCGTTTTTTAGGGATAAAAACATATAAACAATAGCCGCAAGAATGGCAACTCCGCCGAGCATGAAAGAAAAACGGGCGGCCACATCACGTTTGATCCCCAAAAACATTCCCATGACGATGGTCATGCCGGAACGCGAAATGGCCGGAATCAGCGCGACCGCCTGAGCGAACCCGATCAAAACCGCGTGGCGGAGGGAAACCGTTTCTAATTTTCCATTTCCTTTTTTCCATTCCACATAGAAGAAAACCACGGCCATGATGATAAAACAAATCGCGATCGCCTCCATTTTTCGTAGCGGCCCGTCAATCAAATGCGCGAAAAAAAGTCCTCCAAAAATTGCCGGAACCGTGCCCAGCGCCAATTTCGCGAAAAGGGAATCCGAATTGATGCGGCGAGTTTTGAAAATCCCCCCCATTTCTTTGAGCAATTTCCACCAGTCTTTCCAAAAGTAGATCAGAATGGCCAGGAGTGATCCGCCATGCAAAACAATATCAAAGGATTCCAGATGGGGGGCGGCCAACGGCAGTTTTAAAAATTGCTCCATGATCACCAAGTGTCCGGAGCTTGAAATGGGAAGGAATTCGGTGATTCCCTGAATCGCCCCCAAGATCACCGCACTCATGTTCACCGTGGCGTAAAACTTGGTTTTAATAAATAGCGCTCCGGCAAATGAAGTGACGAAATAGCGCGGGATCAGCCCCAGAATCATTCCCAAAAAAAGTTTGGAAAGCTTCATTTCAAAAATCCCTGCCAGCCAGGGGATGATTTTGAACGGGAAGGGGATGATACCGGCAAATACGACGCCCCACATACCCCATTTTTGAATGAATCGCTCGCCTTTATCCAAAGTCTTTTTGCCAAAAAGCCATACGGCTATGGGGTGGCCCAAATATTTGCCCAATCCATAACCGATGAGTGCTCCCGCGAACACCCCCAGCACAATCATCACCATTATTTTTTCGAAAGAAAGCCCCACCGAAGTTCCAATCGGCATCAAAACATCCACGGGGATGGGGAGTAAGAACTGATCAAGCGTGGTCATCCCAAAAACAGCCCCGTATCCGTGTTGTTCGATGGCTGTTTTTACAAAATCTAAAATAATTTTAAACATGGGTTTACTGTATCAAAATTCATCTTTATAATCCATTTTGACATGAAAAAAACAAATTTGGCTCAAGTGAGGGAAATGGTTTTAAAGGCCGTACAGGCTGCCGGTTTTGAAATTGCGGAGGCAGACATTCACCTGCAATCCACGCCAACCCTGGCTCAGGGGCATTTAGCCTGCAACCTGGCCATGCTGATCGCCCATCAATTGGGAAAAAAGCCGATGGAGGTGGCCCAAGTAATTGTTGAGCATTTGCGCGACCCATTGATTTTAAAGGCGGAAGCGGCTCATCCCGGTTTCATCAACCTATTCCTTGAACAAAAATTTTATACAAGCGAATGCCTGGAGCTCGTCGTGAATCCGGGAATTTATCTAAAAAACGCCCTTGGTCTTACCGCTAAAACCATGGTGATTGAATACTCAAGCCCGAACATAGCAAAGCCACTCGGAGTTCATCATCTTTTGTCCACCGTCATCGGCGAAAGTCTAAAACGGATTCACAAGGCTTACGGTCACAAGGTCATTGCGGAAAATTACCCCGGCGACATTGGAACTCAATTCGGCAAGCTTATGCATGCCATTAAAGTCTGGGGGGATGAAAAAACCATTGAAAAAGATCCGATCAACGAATTGCTGAAGTTATACGTCAAGTTTCACGAGGAAGCCGAAAAAGATCCATCACTCGAAGATCACGGTCGTGCGGAGTACAAAAAATTCGAAGAAGGGGATAAAGAAGCGCGGAGGATGTGGAAAAAAATCGTGGACTGGAGTTTTAAAGAGATCCAGCCCCTTTACGATCGGTTGGGGGTTGCCTACGACGGCGTACACGGGGAAAGTTTTTTTGAAGAACGCATGAAAGACATTCTGAAAGAGGGGCGTGAAAAAGGAGTATTTGTGGACGGCGAAAAGGGCTCCTGGATCGTTTTGCCTGACAACCCCGAAGACACTCCCGCGTTGGTCAAAAAATCGGATGGGACTACCCTTTACCTCACGCGCGATTTAGCGCAGATGGATTTTTTGGAAAAAGAATACCACCCCAACGTCATTGTTTGGGTCGTGGATGTGGCCCAAAGCTTTTACTTTCAGCAACGTTTTCACGCGTACAAAAAACTCCGGAACACGGTCACACAGTTCGTGCACGTAGCGTTCGGACGAATGGCATTCGAAGGTAGGGGGGCAAGTACTCGTAAGGGCAATATCGTCCGTCTCTCCGAGCTTCTCGACGAAGCGGAAGTGCGCGCGCTTGCCCTTGCTCGCAATAAAGCCGAGGGGCTTTCAGAAGCGGAACTCAAAGAGTTGGCCAGGGTTATGGGAATCGGATCCGTAAAATACAACATCCTCTCGCAAAACCGCATCCAAAACATCACCTTCGATTGGGACAAGATGCTCAGTTTTGACGGCAACAGCGCTCCGTATTTGATGTACACGGCTACCCGCATCAAATCCATTCTGCGAAAAGGGGGTTTTAGCGTATCCGACGCCAAACAGTGGGAGTTGAATTTCACAAGCGATTTAGAAACCAAAGTGGCAACCGACTTGCTGATGTACCCCGTTACCCTGGAACGCGCCGCGACCGAATACAAGCCCAATCACATTGCCAATTGCCTCTACTCGTTAGCGCAGGACTTCAATACACTTTACAACGCTTTGCCGGTGTTGAAAGCCGAAAGTAAATCCGTCAAAAACACCCGCCTGCTCCTCACCATTGCCGTTCTTAAAGTTATGGAACACGGCCTTGGGCTGTTGAGCATCGAAGTACCGGAGAAGATGTAGAAACGCTACGGTCGTTTCACTTGTATTTTCTATAGCTCATCACTTTCCGATCGATAGCATAGGTTGTACTCCCGTATTTCGCCTCTCCTCGCACTCGCCACTGCTCCGGCCTTTCTTGCTCCATTTCAATCATTCCATGATGAGCAAGCCTTTCATGCCCATTGCAAAGAGGTATCAATGTCTGCGGATCATGCTCCGGATGGAGCGCAAATCTTTGAGTATGATGAAGAATTTTGTATGGCTTGGTGCAGCCCTGGTAGGCACAAGCGCCGTTGGTTTTTCGGAGCACATGATTTTTTATACGAGCAGGAATGTATCGTTTTGCGTTCACCACTGCCGTAGGCTGCTCGGAGGCTAGTTTTTCCTCTCGCATTTCCAGCAGTTCTTTCATCAATGTATTCCAGCCTTCTTGACCTTTCAGTTTAAGGAGCATTTCAGCAACTGATTGATCTAAATCCATTGTTATACACACTCTTTCGTCCCGATTGACGGCCATTCCATCTTCTTTTTTGTTCTGGATTTCCGTCACGTGACGAAAAATATCAACACCGCCTTGTCTTTTGACTTCACGTACATATGTTTCCAGAGTGTGAATACTCATGGCAGCGGCTTTGCGAGCCCAGAACTTCTCCGTGTCAGGGGTTGCCATCGTAACCACTGGGCGCACTGCTCCGAGCCCTTTTGCTTCCGCAACCAGTTGCAGATTTGGTTTGCCTGAGATCTTTTCAAGAATTCGAAGCGCATCATCAACTGTATTTTTTGTCATGCCAGCCAACTTAGCAGCGTATTCATAAATACTGGCAAAGCCTTTCTTCTTCCAAATCCGATGTTTTTCAATTTCAGGCAAAAGCAAAATGCATTTGCGCATCCAGGTCTTGGAATTGGAACCGTATTCTACAAATTTCGCATGTAATTCATGTTCAAATTTTTCCATAATTTTCATAAAAAATATTAAAAATATTAGTAAAAGAATACTAGCATTTCCATCTGAAAAGTAAACATATTTACACCAAAAAGAGCTGACAGTTTCAGGAAAGGTTGTAACGTAAAACTGACCCATTTCAGGTGTTTGCCATAACTTTTTTTGCAATCAAAAAAATCCAATCTTTGGTGTATCGATTTTTGAGGTGTACGGCTTTTGACTCTATGATTTTAAAACCATGCCGAATGAGCAAGGCATTAATTTCTTCTTTCTCAAAGTAAGAAAAAAACCGTTTATCATTTTTGTAGCGCCTATCCGGATCAACTTTTTCGCCCTTACCCTTTTTGAGTCCTAAATACAGGAACCCATTATTTTTGAGCACTCTCCACATCTCCTGAATCGCTCTTGGAACCTCTGCCTTTTTAAGATGTAATAGAGTGGCATTGCACCATATGCCATCAAAGAAAGAATCAGCTCCTTTCAAATTGGTCATGTCCGCCACTCTGAAAATAGCTCCTTTGATCCTTTTCTTTGCCTCTTGAATTAGATCGGAAGATAAATCAACTCCGTAGGTTTTAAAACCGCGATCCACAAAAAAATGGCAGTCCCGGCCAAAAGCGCAACCAAGATCGAGCACTTTTCCTTTCGGCGGGAGAAACGCGCAGAATTTTTTGAGCCAAGAGGTATTTTGGAGGGGCTCAGTGTGTTCAATAAACTGTTTTTTATTTTTTGCGTAAAAGCCAATAATGGCACGTTGATAATTCTTCATTATTAGCATTTTGGTGGCCCGGGGCGGGATCGAACCACCGACGCAAGGATTTTCAGTCCTTCGCTCTACCACTGAGCTACCGGGCCACGCCGACTATTTTAATGGGTTTAAGAGCTTTTGTAAAAAATAAATTCGAATTTCACTCCTTTCTCTTCACCCCTGCCAAGCGACGTGGGTTTAAAACTGCGGGGGATTTTTGGGAACGGTGTGTCGCATTTAAAATCGCCCTGAACGTGAGTGAGGTAAATGCCCTTAAGGTTTTTGGCGCGAATGGCTTCAGCGAATACTTTGCCACCCCCTATCACAAAAACCGATTCAATCAACTCGTCGGCGGATTCAAAAGCGTCTTTGAGGCTGTGATACACTTTGGCTCCGGGTAATTTGAGGTCTTTGCGACTTAGCACTATGTTACGCCTTCCGGGTAACGGGCGATGGGCCGCAGGGAGCGAATCCCAGGTGCTATGCCCCATTATCACCAGATTTTCACGGGTAGCGCTATCGGTTTTGGTCGTGATTTTTCGGAAAAAGTCCAAGT
This sequence comes from Candidatus Peregrinibacteria bacterium, assembly GCA_043798815.1. GTDB lineage: Bacteria > Patescibacteriota > Gracilibacteria > UM-FILTER-43-11 > UM-FILTER-43-11 > JAZDOH01. The sequence continues at coordinate 6,006 of JAZDOH010000068.1, forward strand.
CTTGCCTGATCGCCCACGGGATTTTCCCGTTTTTTCCGATTCCGAACTTGTTGTCTACGGCGGCGATGAGGTAAATGGGGTGAAGTTTCATACGGCGATGTGGAATTTAATGGGATCGTGATGTTGGTAATTGTGGAGTTCAAAGTCTTCCGCTTTAATTTCCCAGAACGGTTTTTTCTTTAAAGTCATCGTGGGCAGGGGACAAGGGTTTCGCTTGAGCTGTTCTTTGAGTCCGTCAACGTGATTCAAATAAATATGCGCGTCACCAAGCGTGTGGACGAAATAGCGTGGGGTAAGGCCGCATTCCTGGGCCACCATCAGTAGTAACGCGCTATAGCTGGCGATATTATACGGCACGCCGAGCGCAATGTCTGCACTGCGCTGGTAAAGCTGGCAATCCAAATGCCCGTTCGCCACATTGAACTGGAAAAACGCGTGGCAGGGCGCCAAAGCCATTTTGGGGAGATCCGCGGGATTCCACGCTGTCACTATGATTCTCCGCGAAGAAGGATCCTTTTTGATAAGATCAATGGCCTGCTGAACTTGGTTAATATGGGTTTTTTTATAACCGACAAGTCCTTTATTAAATTTTTCCCATTTAATCCATTGGTAACCATAAATAGGACCCAGATTTCCATCTTTATCGGCCCATTCGTCCCAAATCGTCGTATTGAGACCGTCATGAATATTCGTTGAGCCTCGCAAAAACCACAGCAATTCATTGAGCACATTCTTCAGGCTCACCGATTTGGTGGTGACGAGCGGGAACCCCTCTCGCAAATCATATCGTTTTTGCACGCCGAAAACCGAAAGAGTTCCGGTGCCGGTACGATCGGATTTTTTCTCCCCATTTTCCAGCACCTCTTTTACGAGCTCAAGATATTGCTTCATAAAGCCAGTTCTGCAGTTCTGCAGTTCTGCAGTACTTTAGCACTGTAGCACTGATTTTACCATCCAAACATTTTTCCGATTTCATCCGAGGTCTGACGTTTGTGCACTACCGTAACATCTCCATTTTGGCAAACCACTTTGGTTGGAGTCGCGTTGAGGCAGTGATGATTGTCAAAGCCGTCCTGGTAATTTCCTGTGTCCAAAAAGGCGATGATTTGCTTGTCTCCATTTTGCAGATCTTCCAGTCTGGGCAAAAGGATGTAACTGCCGCCACGGGTGTATTTATCATCCGAATCGCAAGACATTCCCGCGAGCCATGTTCGAGTGAGCTTTTCGCCGTGAGCGTAATTGACGGGAACGATGTGCCATTGGCGATGCACGGCCCAGGTGTCGAGCAAATGGGTTTGGAAACTTCCATCGACAACATACCATTGTTTGGCGGTGGCCTTTTCAATTCGTTTTTCATTGAGAACCGAAAAAACGGTCATTTGAGCAGGCGCCACCATGTAAGAACCCCATTCGCAAATGATATTGGGATGGGGGATATTATTTTCTTCGCAGAACTTGCTCATGAAACGGATGATCTGATGAACCAACCCGCTGGTGGCCCATTTTTCTTTGCCGTTGAAGTTCGCGGGCAATCCTCCGCCGATATCAATCGTATCCAGGGAAGGATTGACTTGTTTTAACTTACAATAGATTTCCATGGCACGTCGGAGTGGCCGGAGAATGTCGGTTTCAAACATCACTTCAGATCCCACGTGGTAATGCAGCAGGGTGAGATTGTAAATTTTTCCCAAGGCAAAAACTTCATCCGGAGAAAGACCGAAACGTTCAACGCGCTTATCCCAATACGAACGCACTTTCACATCGATCACCACACGCACGCCCACTTGCCCGCGGAATTTTTGCAGCGCTTCCCGCTCTGAAAGATCCTCGATGATGGGAACAATGTCCAAACCATTACGCTTAAGCTCAGCGATGAGGTCCAAATACTGTTCGGTTTTCGGACCGTTACAAATCACTTTGATGCGCGAATTGAAACGATGCTGCTGCCAGAGGCGTTTGACCACCCAAAGCTCATTAGCCGAGGTCGTTTCCAAATTTCCCCCCTCGCTGACAATGGGCATCACAAATTCCCGATTCTGATTCACCTTCATGGGATAGTGATAGTAAAAACGGCCTTTGTATTTGTATTCCCGAATGCAATCGACAAAAAGATCCATCAAATCTTCCACGCGCTGCTCGATGACGTAGGGGAACATGACTTTTAGAGGCGTGCCGTATTTTTCTGCCAATTCCCGGATGTTGTACTGGTAATTCCCTTCATATACGACCAGATCGCCTCCTTTGGTAAGGCCTATATGATCCGTATTGAATTCTTTACGCCCGAGCTTCCAGAATTTTTTGAAGTTTTTCCCGCGAGGGGATTTACGTTTTTTCAATTCAGACGAAATAAAAAAACAACGTAATTTGTTTTATAACAAATATTTTTTTTTAACGCAATAGATTTTTTAGAATTTTCAAAAATTATTTCTTGGGCTGTTGTTGAGTGGAACAATGCAGAGCACCTAAACCCCAAATAAGATCCGTGCAATCAATGCCCATTATTTCTCGCCCGGGAAATAACGGTTTTAAAATCTCGATCGCTCTCTCATCTTGTGGGCAGCAGAAGGTCGGGACAAGTACGCGCGTATTGCCGATATAAAAATTCGCATAACTCGCGGGTAAGCGACGATTTTGATGAATCACAGGCGCTGGCATCGGCAAGGGGATTACCGTGAAAGGTTTTTCATCCTGATCCGTCATGGTTTTAAGGAGGTCAAAGTTATTTTGCAGTGCCTGATAATTTTCGTCCGCTTTATTTTTTTCTACCGCGCACACCACGGTGGTTTCATTTACAAATCGCGCGATGTCGTCCACGTGTCCGCTCGTATCATCGCCTACCACGCCGTCTTTGAGCCACAGCACGTGTGTAGCGCCAAAGTGTTCGCGCAGCATGGCTTCGATTTTCGTTTTATTCATCCCCGGGTTGCGATTCAGATTGAGCAGGCACTGCTCGGTCGTCAAAAGTGTTCCTTTTCCATTAACATCAATCGATCCGCCCTCAAGCACTCGGTGCGTTTGAATTACGGGGATATCAAGCGCTGCTCCAACTTTTTGCGGCACCACATCATCCAGTTCATAAGGCCATTGTCCGCCCCAGGCGTTGTGTATCCAGTCGGTGATAACGAGTTTTCCTGCATCATCTCGCACGAAAATAGGCCCATTGTCGCGAATCCACGAAGCGTTCGTGGGAATATGAAAAAATCGAACCTGTCCATCGGCGAATGAAACGTTTTTTTCTGCGAGCACACGACGTGCCTCTTTCTCCATTACAGCGTCATTCACACAAACGTAAACTTTTTCACTTGGAATCAGTGCGCGAATGATTTCAGCATACACATAAGGTACGAGTTCCAATTTGCCCGGCCAGTGCGGCTCGTAATGAGGCCATGAAAGCCACGTAGCTTCATGCGATTCCCATTCCGCCGGCATTATATATTTATTCATTTTAATTACGAATTATAAATTACGAATTACGAATTTTTATCTAGATACAGAATTCATTCATCATTTCTTATTCGTAATTCTTTTAAAAATGGCCACTCTTTTCGCATTTCATCGATAGCGGAAAGGTTGCATTCTACGATAAGATTCTCCTCTTTTTCAGTCGAGGCCTTGGCAATCACGCGCCCATACGGATCGCTCACAAAGGAGGTACCCCAAAACTTCAAATTATCTTCCACGCCCATCCGATTCACTGCCGCGACAAACACATTATTCGCGATGGAATGGCTTCGCTGAATGGTTTGCCAGGCTTCGTGCTCAGCATCTTTTTTCCATTGAGGATTTGTTTTGGGACAGCCAATAGCCGTGGGATAAAACAAAATCTGAGCGCCTTTACTTGCGGCAATGCGCGCGCCTTCCGGAAACCACTGGTCGTAACAAATCATTGGCGCGATTTTTCCATACGGCGTGTCGAACACCTGGAATCCAAGGTCGCCTTTCTCAAAATAATAATTCTCCGCGTACAAATCCGGCGGTAAAGAGGGGATATGCATTTTGTGATAAACCCCAATCACTTTTCCATCCGGTCCGAGCACGGCGACGGAATTAAAGTATTTTCTATTCGCCGTTTTTTCAAAAAGCGAAACAATCAAAACAGTTTTGGTTTCCAGCGCCACTTTGCCGAGCGCTTCCGTAGTAGATCCCGGGATGTATTCCGCTGTTTCAAACCATTTGCCATCTTTTTTCCCCTGACAAAAGTAAGGCGATAGAAAAAGCTCTGGTAACGCGATGATTTGCGCCCCTTTTTTCGCGCACGCCCGAATGCCCGCTATCGCTTTCGCGAGATTCTCGGCTGGATCTTCATTGCACTGCATTTGAACAAGGCCAATAGAAACTTTCATAAATGAATTATATCAAAGTTTTTTGAAATTTTACTGGCTCACCACCAGAATGCCGTGCTGCCGTACTTCATCGCCAATGATACTGCTACCGTTTTTTTTCAAATCGCCTTTTTCCAGCAAAGTCGGTTCAATCCGGCTGTCCGCCTCAACCGTCAGTTCCCACAGCCGCATTTTTTTATTCAAATAACCTCTGCCTCGTGGCAGTTTTCCGACAACAACGGCGACATCAATATCGCTATGCTCATGAGATTTCCCGGTGGCATAGGATCCGAAAAGATAAATTTGCTTAAATCGGAATCTGTTTTTTCGCAAAATATCAGCATAAGTTTTGACCAGCGTTTTCACTTCGCTTTTTGACATAATTTTTTGTATAAGGAAATAATGGATTTATAAAATAGATCCGTATAATTCTTAGTGCATAATTTGTAAAATTGCATTTTTTCTTCAGGGTATCTCGCCTCCATATTGAATTCATTGGCTTTGGCGATTAATTTTATCTCATCTTCCCCAAGATCGAGCTCAGCTAATTCGATCAGATGTCGGAGATTATGCGTTTTTGGAACAGGTTTTTCTATTTTGCGTACCGCCAATGCCTTTAGTGCCATTTCCAGAATCATATGCCCATAATACAGACAGTCAGAATAACGTTTAGCCGAATACAACTCCTGCATCGTCTTGAATTTTTCCTGGGAATTTTCTACCCAGTATTTCACCAGCCCTTCTATTTTTTTCTTTGGTAACATAACGCTACTATTATAAAGTAAAATCGGTCGCCTAAGAAACCGGAAAAGAAATAGACTTGACTAAAATCACTGTTTAATGTTATAGTATAAAAGAAATTTAACTCATCTTTTTATGGGAAATTCTACAGATACCCTTACAGGAGATACCCTTACAGGCGCAGATGATGTGGCTTTTGTCGCTGAAGCTAAACGCAGAGTTGCAGCTCGGCCTGAGTTGCAAAACGAATTATCAGCCGTCATAGCCGGAGATACACGCCCCAATTTAAGAGACACTCTTGCCGGCGTAGGCGAAGCTGCGGATGCGGCCGCCGAAGCAGCCGCGCTCAAGCGCTACCAACATGAATACGAAAGTTTGCCCCAAGACGCAAAAGGGCGTTTAACGTGGGAAGCCGTTTCCGAAAAACTCCTCGCCAACGAAAGCGCGAAACTCAAGAAAGCCAGAGCCATGCAGGGCAGCGGGCATTTATTCCACATCACCGAAAGCGGAGATGTTCTGGTCAAAGACAGGGGGGTTGAGCCTGTGATGTACGGCTGGGATAAACCTGAAAGAGAAGAAGGCAGACAACTGGTACAGATTTACGGCCGCGTTCCCGATTTAATGGCCACAATCAAACAATGGGCCGACGCCACCGAAATTTCAGCCCGTGTTACGGCAGACGGCTATGAACTGTTTGAGGATGACGGCGAATATGGATTCAGCGAAGAGATGAAGCGCGCGGCCGCTGTAAATGAAAACGGTTTATTTGTTGCCAGCCAGAATCGCAATGAATGGCGGGATACTGTATTGAAAAACGCCCGGTTCGCGCGCTTCCGCCCGGTCGCTGGGTACGTCTTCGTGGATGGCGTCGCTCCCGGGAATCGGTCTGGCACGCGCGGCGCCGTCCGCCTGTTAAGGGTCTAAAAACTTGAGATTTGAATCTTTATTTTTCTTTTGATTCTTTTTCTTTTTTCTTGAATTTGTTACACTCCGATTGAACCGGTGAATAGTCACTCGGGGTTTTAAAACCTGCGGGCTACCGGAAAATGCGCTTTCTTCAAAAGGCTTTGAATTCAAAAAGAAGCCCGAAAGAGCATTCCAAAAACCATAGACCCTTAAGATTGAGCGGGGAGTAGCTCTGTATGAAAGAGCTGAAAAAAGCAAACCAATGCCTCCCAAGCGGCTGCGGCTGCAGAAGGAGAACGGACATTCCCCGTCATGTAGTATGACCCGCCCGGAACGCGAACTTCAACCCGGACAATGGGAACGTCAACGTGAATGACATCAATCCCAGGAATCGGAATGACAACCGCGGCGCCGTCCGCCTGATAAGGGCTATTGGTTATACAAAGATTTTAACCATCCGCCCAGCATCTTTCCGACTTCATCCAGTTTGGCCTGAAGTTGAAATATGCCTGTTACGTTGCTCAGTCGGAATTCCAAAATCAGCCTCAATTTTAAGCGTGCCACCTCCAGCTTTCCGTTGGCTTTTAAAAGATAACCCGCTTTCAGTGGCTTCGGCGCGTTTTTAGCCATGACCAGCTGTTCGATTAAATCCAGAACCGTCTGCTCAAAGCTTATTCCCAAAGAATGTCGCCATCGCTTGTTGAGTTTGAGGTTCAAATCGACTATGTTTTTATACGCTTCATAGCTCCGATTGATAATGGGCAATGTATCCATAGATTTAAATTTAAAAAATATCTGGCAAAGTTGGTTTACTTTCCGTAAAGGCAAAAAATCCAGTCGGGAACTGAATAATTTTCAATATGATCTGGAGCGGAATTTGTTGGAACTCCACAAAGATTTGAATGGGAATAGTTACTATCATGGCGCCTATCGAACATTCACCGTGTGCGATAATAAAAAGCGGGTCATTTCGGTGGCTCCTATCCGCGACCGTGTGGTTCACAGGCTTATTTATGATTGTCTGGTTCCGGTTTACGATCAAACATTTATTCATGATGCCTGGTCTTGCAGGGTAAGCAAGGGGCTCATGGCCGCTATTGACCGCACTAAAAAATTCCTGACAATCCATCCGCGAAGCTTCATCTGGCGGGCAGATGTCAAAAAGTTCTTTGACAGCGTCGATCATCAGATCCTGCTCAGTATTCTCGCTCGCAAGGTACGCAATCCTCGGGCGCTTACACTCATACGCGAGGTAATTCGCAGTTTTCCGATGGCGCAGAGAGAGAGAGAGAGTACTTATTGGGATGCCCATCGGCAATCTGACCAGCCAGATTTTCGCGAACATTTACCTGAACGAATTGGATCGCTTTATTAAACATGAGCTGAAGATCAAAAATTATTTGCGCTACGGGGACGATTTTATCCTGATTGAGCCGGATTTACAAAAACTGAAAGAGGCGCGAACACGGGTTATCCATTTTCTAGGAGTAACTTTGAAACTCGGGCTGAATTCCAAACACGACCGGATTCTAAAACCTAAACATGGGTTGAAGTTTTTGGGGGTCATGATTTACCACAAAGGCATCCGTCTCACCGAAAGAAACCGCTTGCGGGTAAAGCGTCGACTGAACCTTAAAAATGCCGCGAGCTATTTCGGGCTTTTAAAACGCCATGAAAATCCAAAAAAAACCAGGGAGTTCTTTTGGGAATTAATGAATTTGTTTTATTGAGTTGC
>JAZDOH010000076.1:0-7461 GCA_043798815.1 Candidatus Peregrinibacteria bacterium
ACCGTTCAACCATGTCCAGAAATCCTGATCCAATTTCCCAGAGGTTAACTGCTGAGCCTCAACATAATTTTCCAGAGCCGCAACGTGAAGATCGTATTTGCGGGCATCGGCGACCGCGGTAAACATGCTCATTCCTAAAGTGTGACGTGAAACTTCTGTTCCGGCATCCATAAAGGAAATCCCGAGAAGGCCATCGGTGTGCAGTCTGCCGGATTGCAGAAGATGTTGCTTGGTGAGTACCGCAAAAGCGGCACGCTTTGCTGCATCATCACCGGTTAAAAACGCTTCATCAAAACCAAAGGGGATAAGATTCCCGGTTGCATCGCCATTCGGATCAAAAGTCGGATAAATTTGCATTTGTCCGGCTTCGATCTGACGTTTTAAAGAGCCGGCCCGAACGTCCGGCTGAATAAGAGGAAGGCCATCCGAGGCATCCAGAGCGGCGAGAGCGTGGCGAAGTTTTTCATCGCGCCTGATTACATCCGCCATTTGACCCCAGGGGGTAATTGGCAAGGCATCAACATTTCTATCACTTATTCTCACCGGGGCAATCAAAGGAAGTTTGCCGCCGGCAACAAGTACTCCCAGCTGTTCCAGTTTTCTCACGCGTTCCGTATAAGACGCTTCTGAACGCTGCAGGGCTTCGTCCAGCTGATCCGGACGGGCGAAAAGGTTAGCAGACTTATCGGCAGTTTCCGGACGGCTGGCATGGACAGCGGGAGCTACTGGTTTTGGAGCAACGGGAGCACCGTCGGCTGAATGCACGCCGGCAAGAGTTTCTGTAGCTTGAGCACGAACCTGGAGAGCGGTTATTTCTTTCTCATATACCCGAAGTAATTTATCAGGCGCACGACCTAAGGTCGCCAGGGCGGCGGCAACGTCTGAGTGAGTTATTATTTTTTCTGCCATGTTATGAGAGGGTTAAAGGAGGGTTAGTATTTCATGAATTCATTAGTGTGTCAACACGAATTTCATCATTTCCCCTGCTGGCGGGAAGATAAAGTTAATATAATAATAACATGAAACTTAAAGATCTTTTTTCTCTCGCCGTAAAACTTGGTATGGAAAATGACCCGCGCTCGAAGGCCGAACTCGATGAGCTTTTGAAGAAGCAAAAAAAAGCCTATGACAAAATGGAAGAAAAGGAAAAGCGGTATTTTGATGAGAGTTTTTTAACAAACCCCTACCATGATTCCCGTATTTTGCATGCCAATGATCTGAATGATGAGATCAAGACGATTTTGGTGGGAATCGATATGGAAGAACCTCAACTTCACCTTGCCGTGGAGTTGAACCGACGCGGAGAAAAAATTGATCTGGTTCTTGGTCATCATCCGGAAGGCCGTGCATTGCTTGGCTTGGGAAATGAAATGCTTCTCATTCCCGATATTCTCGAAGATTGCGGCATCCCCATCAACATCGCCGAAAAAGTGAATCACCCTCGTAAAGCGGAAGTGGATCGCGGCGTGAATCCCATCAATTTCATTCGCCCAATCCACACCGCCCAGCTTTTGGGGATCAATTGCATGAACACCCATACCATCAGCGACAACATGGTGTATCAGTATTTGAAGAGGAAAGTTTCCAAAGGGAAATATCGCACCGTGGGAGACGTGGTGGATGATTTGATGAAAGAAAAGGAGTACCAAATGGCTGCCGAAATGGGAAATCCACCCATTGTGGTGTGCGGCAGCAAGGAATCCCGCGCCGGCAAGGTGGTAGCCTCGGAAATCACCGGCGGCACGAGCGGAAGTGAGGACATGTACGAAAAAATGTCTCAGGCGGGCGTGGGTACCATCATCGCCATGCACATGCAGGAAAAACACCGGAAAGAAGCCGAGAAACACCATCTGAACGTGATTGTGGCCGGCCACATGGCTTCCGATTCGCTCGGCATGAACCTGCTTCTCGATCAATTTGAAAAGAAAGGTGTGAAGAAGGTGATCTCCTGCGGAATGTTCCGGGTGAAGAGGAAATAATCTTAATGTCATTGGGCACTTGCTTTTGGGCGGCTTTTTTGATATAATTTTAAGATTTACAACAAAAACAAATGAGCCACCACGATATCCATGAAATCATCAGCCAGATTTCACAGACGCTGGATTGTCCCCAATGCAAAACACGTATTTTGCCGCACAACATCGCCATCAGCGACATTGTGAACCAGGATTGCATGTTTGACGTGGCGTGCCACAAGTGCGAAGCGGAAATGAGTTTGTCCGCCCACATTGAAAAGAATCTGACGGATGACGCCAAAACGTTCAACCGCTCATCTCAGATCATGCATGACGGAATCGTTGAAGAATGCATCAGTCAGGAAGATGTGGTGGCGATCCGCGAAGAAATGAAACGATTTTGCGGCAGCTTCATCGAAGCGTTCTGCCATTAATGAGCAAAGCCGGCTTCGCGAGTTATGGCGTTCAGGTCGCACAAGAGTTGGCGATCGTTTTTGAGCTGGTCGGCGACGCGGCCCACCGCGTGCAGTACGGTGGTGTGGTTGCGCTTTCCAATCCCTTCCCCGATTTTGGATAACGACATGTGCAGGCGGGTTTTGGCGAGGTACATGATAATCTGGCGCGGGACGATGCATTCGCGCTGGCGGGATTCGCCCACCACTTCGGATTTGGGGATTGAGTAATACTGAGCCACACAATCAATCAGATGATCCAGCGTGATGGCGGTGCGGGGAATGGGATCATTTTCAATGAATCCAACGGGCTTGGTTTCCACCTTGGTGCGCTTGAGAATTTCGGACACGTTTTTGACGGTGGGAGTCGTGTGATCAAATTCATAAATGCCGATGGCCTGCCTCAAAACTCCGAGCAGCATGCGCACGGAACGGCTGGCGTTGTAGGCGATGAATTCCAATACTTCCTGGGAAACGAGCATTTCGGCTTCCTGGCATCGTTCGCGCAAAATAGCGAGCCGAGTCTCATAATCCGGCATTTTTACGTCCACCGTCATTCCTGATTCAAAGCGGGAAACAAGCCGGGCGTCCAGGAGTGTGAGGGAGGTGGGAGGCTGATCGGAGCTGAGAATGATTTGCTTTCCGCTGTCGTAAAGGACGTTGAAAATGTGGAAAAACTCTTCCTGGCTGCGGTCTTTGTTGGCGATGAATTGGATGTCGTCGACGATGAGGGCGTCTACTTTGCGGTATTTTTGCCGGAGCCGTTCCATAGAATGGGATTGGATGCAATTCACAACATCGTTCACAAACGCTTCGCTCGTCACGTACAAAACCACTTTGCGCGGGTCATGTTGTAAAATGGCTCTTCCGGTTCCCTGGAGCAAATGAGTTTTTCCCAAACCCACTCCTCCATAGATGAACAGGGGGTTGTAATTTTGGCCCGGATTTTTTGCCACGTTCAGGCATGCCGCATGGGCCAGGCGATTTTCGGGCGCCACGATGAAATGTTCGAGCCCGTACTGAGAGCTGAGCATTTTGGAGACCAAATCTCCATGCATTTTGACTTCATTTTTTCCTGGAAGCTTGCGAAGGGATTTTTCAGGAAAATACACGTTCAAATCCACCGTGCGCGGATCGCCGTCGATCAATGTTAAATCCACTTCGTACTGAACTTGAGTGATGGAAGGATCGAATTTTTGGGCGGCAACCAGAACGTCTTTGGCCAAATGAACGGCATGCCAATTGAGGAAAAAAGGCAAAGGCAATCCAAAGGTCATCACGCCGTCTTTGATGCTTAAAATGGCGGTATTTTTAAACCAGGTGAGAATTTGTGCGCGCCCCAAACTGGCCTGCAAATCCTGGACGATGCGAATCCATAGTTCTTTTTCCATAAGAATTGAAGCCTAAAAACAATAAAGAAAAACAGGGAGGCTCAAAGGCGCTCTTCCTGTATTTGTCTTTCATTTTTGTATCGTGGGGTTTTATCCTAATCCATCCTTTTTATCTTTCCAAGAAGATTCGATTGACGCGAACGTCGGGTTATCGATTGATCAATTTATTTTAATAAATTCACCACATCTTTCCAGGTCACGGCAAATATCAAAAGTAATAGAAGGGCGAATCCCGCGCTGTGAATGATGGATTCCCACTTGGGGCTGGGACGACGGCGCAGAACGAGTTCGAATAATAAAAACAATAATCGTCCTCCGTCCAACGCGGGGAAAGGCATGATGTTGAGAACGCCCAAAGAAATGGAAATGAGAGCCATGAATTGCAGCAGCGCCATGAACCCCTGCTGTACGAATTTGTACGTCATCGTGGCAATCCCCACGGGCCCGGCTACGCCTTCGGGAATGGCGAATTTGGCTACTAAGCTCACCAGGACATTCCCCAACATTTTAACGGTGAGAACCGAAAGCCGTCCCACTTCACGAGCCGCCTTGAGGGGGGCGATGTACCATGGGTAGCGAACGGGATTAACCGCAGTGATGAATTGCTCATCGGAAATGGAAACCCCCACTTTTCCTTCCGAGTCAGGCGTGATTTCCATTGGTTGTTCTTTTTCTGCGTGAACAACGATGAGGTGATTCACTCCTGTCTTGAGCGATTTTCCAAATCCTTCCGACAACGCTGTGGGCGCGTCATTGACGCTGATGATCATGTCCCCCGCCACCAGCCCTGCCTTGGCGGCCGGGGAATCCGGCAGCACTTCATGCACATAAAGCACGGGAACACTTTCAACTAGTCCTTGTGTCATGGCGGCCTGCACATCCTGCTGTGTGATCAGGAAAGGGCGCATTCCAACAATCCAGCCAAACGTGATGAGAATCCACGCTAACAAAAAATTCATGAGCACCCCTGCTACCACCACCGCCGCACGACTCCCCCATTTTTTAGAAGCGAAACTGCGAGGGTCTTTGAGCGCTGCCGGATCCGAGCTGTCTTCACCATAAAGCCGCACGTATCCCCCAAAGGGAATCCAGTTTATGGAATAAACCGTACCTTGTTTGTCTGTGTAAATCGCTTTGGCGCGAGGGGGCAATCCGATTCCAAATTCTTCCACTTTGATGCCAGCCCGCCGGGCCGCGGCGAAATGGCCCCATTCGTGCACCAAAACAAGCAGCGAAAAAATGACGATAAAGGCGACAATGGTAACAAAAATCATAGGATTAAACGGTCATTACGTCTTGTTCTTTCTTTTTAGCCGCCTCTTCAATTTTCTTATTAAATTCATCGACTTTCTTTTGAATGACCTCTTCTTTGCTTTTTTTCTCGTCTTCGCTGAGTTCCATGACTTTGAGCTGGCTCATGGCTTCATGCCGCGCGTTGCGAATGGCGATGCGAGCTTCTTCAGCAGTGCGGTTAACGAGTTTAACAAGTTCGCGCCGACGCTCTTCGGTGAGCGGAGGCAGGTTGAGCCGGATGAGTATGCCGTCGTTTTGGGGATTCAATCCCAGATTCGAATCCCGGATGGCTTTTTCCACCGCCTGGATTTGGCTCCGATCCCATGGCTGAATGACGATCTGATGAAATTCGGGAATGGAAATGTTGGCCAAAGCCTTGAGCGGCATGCGAGTGCCGTAGCTTTCGACGAGGACGCCTTCAACCAATGCGGCGTTGGCGCGGCCGGTTTGGATTTTAGAGTATTCCGCGTGAAGATGATCCAGCGTCTGCTGAAACTTGGCGAACGCGTCCATTAAAACTTGTTGAGACATAAATAATCGATTAAGAAACGGTGGTGCCGATGAGTTTGCCCATCGCGGCAGACAAAATCGCGTCTTTTTTATGCATGTTGAACACGACGATCTTCATTTTGCTTTCGCGGCAAAGTGAGAAAGCCGTCTGATCCATGACTTTCAAATCCTTTTCAATGGCTTCCTGATACGAGAGCTGGGTGTATTTTTTGGCGTTGCGATGGCGCTTGGGATCCGCCGTGTACACGCCATCCACCTTGGTGGCCTTTAAAATCACTTCACAGCCGAGTTCTACCGCGCGCAGAGCCGCGGCGGTATCGGTGGTAAAGTATGGATTCCCCGTGCCGCCGGCGCAAATGACCACGCGATTCTTTTCCAAATGCCGAATCGCCCGGCGACGAATGTAGGGTTCGGCGATTTGAGGCAAGTCCAAGGCGGTCGTTACCCGGCAATGAGCGCCCAGCCGCTCAATCGCATTTTGCAGCGCCACCCCGTTCATAATTGTGGCCAGCATGCCCAAATAATCGGATGTGGTGCGTTCGATGCCGGAAGCCTTGTTGTCGCGGTACCTCCAAATATTCCCACCGCCGATCACCACCACCACTTGAATTTTCTTCTCATACAAGCGGACAATTTCCTTGGCGATGCTTTGCAACGCTTTCACATCCATCCCTTCTCCTTTTTTATCCCCCAGAACTTCGCCGGAAATTTTGAGCATGACGCGTTTGTAAGCCATAAAAAATGAGTGATTTTTCCAACTCATCTTATCGGGGAACAGAGGGGGCGTCAATCAGGATCTCAATTGCTGGTAAATCGCGTTGATTTTGAGCTGCTCCTTCAATTGTCTAATGTCTAGGTTTTCTTCGGCAGCCACCGCCTCGTCAAACAAGTTCATGTCATGATTCAGAGCCTCCTGAACTTCCTGCAGGTGTTCTTCCAATTCCATGAGTAATTTGGTTTCGGTTTCCGGAATACTTTCGATGTACCGCTCAAGCAAATCCAAATAATGGTGATAGAGTTTCATGACCGTGTTGAGCAGTCTGTTGAGCGGCGGGGAAATGGTTTTGTGCATGGAGAATTTAATGGATAGGAGTAAGTTTGGATTCGAGTGTTTTGACTTCTTCTTCCAACGCCGAGAGTTTTTTTTCATCCTCGTCCACACGATGGATCAGGGCGGATACTTTTTTTTCTTCGGAAGCAGGCTGTGACGTAACGGAGGCAGCGGGAACCGTTGAGGTTTCTGGAATCACCGGAACCATCGGAGGTTGAGCTTTTTGGTATTCAGGAATCACATGTTCCGGCTTGAATAGCCGCACAATGCCGTGCCTGGAGTAATGCCACACTTTGCCAAAAACAGGAGAGTTCAAATGACCTTCCGCAAAATCCCCGATCACCGGAATGCGGTACGCATTGCCGGTAGCCGCCTGAAGAAAGCCAAATACCATGAGGGCTAAAATCATCAATTCCCCGTAACGTGTGATTCCCCAAGGCCACAACAGAATTGAGAGCAAAAACAACACCAGCCCCTGCCGCGCGTGCAGCTGCACAAAAGCGCTGTCGCGACGGGCGACCAAGATGATGAAACTAAAAATCCACAAATAGCTCAGCGCCGCCATTTGGCGATTCTTTTCGATGTCCGATGGAGGAATGGGTGAAGAGAGCATGTTAAAGCGTGTAGCGTTTTTGATGAAGAATGTTGCGTGCTTTTTCTTCCGCGCGACGTGAGGTTTCTTCGATGGTGCTGGCGGTTTGTTCTGCCACCAGTTCCGTCAGCCGGAGCTGATCCACGTCAAAGGGTTTGTCGTCGAGCTGCCGAAACAGCACGAGGGCGCCAATCTCCTTTAAATTCACCACGATCCA
>JAZDOH010000091.1:0-3627 GCA_043798815.1 Candidatus Peregrinibacteria bacterium
GTTAAAAAATTGGGTAAAAAAATCCAAATCGTCGGCGATGATTTGCTCGTGACAAACACCGAGCGGCTAAAAAAAGCCATCAAAGGTAAAAACGCCAATTCGATTCTCATCAAACTCAATCAAATCGGCACCCTTTCCGAAACGCTCGAGGCGATACAAATGGCCCATGACGCCGGCTGGACGGCCGTGGTGTCGCATCGCAGCGGGGAAACGGAAGACACCACCATTGCGGATCTGGTGGTAGGAATGGGGACGGGGCAAATCAAAACCGGCTCCCTGTGTCGTTCTGAACGAATCGCCAAATACAATCGGCTCCTGCGCATCGAGGAAGAATTGGGAAAAAAAGCTAAGTACAAAGGGGAAATAAAGTGATTTTTTTGCAAGCCACTCGTCTTTGAGAACCCATTGGTTTCTGTTACCCTTTTTGCTGGTATTTTTAATTTTTCAACGACTCTTTTATGAACATCAAAAAGTTCTCCCTTTTAATTCTTTTTGTTCTCACCGTCGGATTGCTTTCCGCCTGCAGTACGCCAAAAGAAGATCCCGAACAGGTGGTGAGCAAATTCAAGGCCGCCATGACGGAAGTCCAGTCCGGCGATTTGACGGTGGATTTGGCCATGCAGGGGGCGGACGCGCAGGACAATTTGGATTTTAAAGGCAAGGTGGATCTAAAATTCGATCGCGAAAATGAAAAAGAACGCAAAGCCGATATAAACCTCTTGCTTTCCGGTTCTATGAAGACCGCGGAACGCTCGCTTTCCGGAAATGCGGATTTGAATTTTCGCACGCTCGGCAACCAGTTTTACTTACAACTCAAAAAATTACAGGCCGATGATCCGAGCATGCAAACCATTCAGCCCATCGTCAAATACTACGAAGGCAAGTGGCTAAAGCTCCCCGAAGACCTGATTCCGGAGAATGTGAAGCAATTGCAGGAAAAAGACGAAGCCACGCTGGCAAAAGAAGAGGAATACAAAAAAATCTTTCGCGAATCCAGCTTGTTCTCGGTTACCAAGGAATATGGCGTGGAAAGTGTGAACGGTGAAAAGGCCTATCACTACGGAATCACATGGAGTGAGGCGGGCGTACGCGATTACCTCCAAAAATCCGCTGTCCTGAACGGACAGCCCATGCAGGAAACCAATTTGAACGACGCTCTTAAATTGTTAGCCACTGTCAGCAATACCGAATTCTGGGTTGGCACGGAAGATTATTACCTGTACAAAGGCATTTTAACACTGAATCCAGCCAATGACGCCGGAGTGAAAACACAAGTGGAACTCACTTTGAATGCCAATTCTTACAATGAAGGCGCAAACATTGAAACGCCGAAAGACGCGACCGATTTCAATCCAATGGAACTCCTTCAGTTCGGTCAGATGGGGGCGGCAGCCAATGAAGCTCCAGCTCCTTCAGCCCCTAAGGAATAATGTTTTTATCCCCTGAGCGATGAACCGCATCCGAATCAAAGTCACTGGCGAAAGTGGCATGGGACTTTTGAGTCTCGGACGCATCGCGGCCAAAGCGCTTAAGGAACACGGCTTTTATGTGAATGCGGATCGGGAATATCCTTCGCTCATCAAGGGGGGGCATTCGAGTTTGCAGGTGGATTTCAGCTCACAGCCGATTCACTCCTTATCACGGCAGGCGGATCTCATGATCGCGCTGGATCAACCGGGATTGATGGGGCATTTAGACACCGTGAAATCCGGCGGCGTGATTTTGCACCGCTCGGATCGCTTTTCCCAAATCAAAGGGCTTAACGAAGAGGCAAAAAAACGAAAGCTCCAACTCGTGTATTGCCCCGCGCGGGATATCGCGCGCAGTTTCGGAGGAACCGAAGTGATGGTGAACATGGTTCTTTTGGGCGTACTTTGGAAGGCTCTGGGACTCAAGTTGCCGGCTTTGGAAGCGGAAATCCGTCACCAATTTGCCTCAAAACCTAAACTCCTCGAAATTGATCTCAAATGTGTCCGGGCAGGGTATCAGTGGGAAGGAATTCGCGCCATTTCTGTTCCCCAGCTCCCTCATCCCGCCAAAAAACCCCGCCAACTGCTCCTCGACGGCAACATGGCGCTCACGCTGGGAGCCATTCATGCCGGGGTGCGGGCGTATTTTGCGTATCCCATGAGTCCCATGAGCTCCGTGCTTACGTCCATGGCCGATTTTTCCAAAGAAATGGGACTTCTCATCAAACAGGCGGAAGACGAAATCACGGCCGCGCAAATGTGCGTGGGAGCCATGTTCATGGGAACGCGCGCTTTTACAACCACTTCCGGCGGGGGATTTGATCTGATGACTGAAACAGTTTCTTTGGCGGGCATGACGGAAACCCCACTCGTCGTTGCCATCGGCCAGCGCCCCGGGCCTGCCACCGGCCTGCCCACCTGGAGTTCGCAAGGGGACTTCAATTTGGCTTTGCACGCGGGTCATGGCGAATACCCACGGGTGGTTGTGGCTTGCGCAGATCCAGCCTCCTGTTTTGAGCTGATTCAGCACGCGTTCAATCTGGCTGAGGAATTCCAAACGCCCGTGATCGTGCTCACCGAAAAAACCATTGCCGAAACACACGCGATGACGGACGTGTTCAAGCTAAAAAAAATCCCCATCAAACGAGGCCTCGTTACGGGCGCTGACGCTCTCGCCAAGCTCACTTCGCAAGACCGATATAGGCTCACTCCCACCGGCGTGTCGCTGCGCTGGATTCCAGGCAGTTCGTCGGTCGTGTACTGCGCCAACGGCGACGAGCACGAAGAAGACGGCACCCTCACCGAAAGCGCCGAACCGGTCGCGCGGATGATGGAAAAACGGATGCGCAAACTCGAAACCATTTCAAACGCTTTTCCGGAACCTCAACTTTTTGGCCCCAAAAAAGGCGCCGCCATTTCCTTTGTGGGGTGGGGGAGCAGTAAAAACGCGATGCGGGATGTGATTTCCCAAAATAAGGGCGGGAAAATAAATTACCTGCATTTTGATTACTTATATCCCCTCAAAACCAAAACCCTCAGACAATTTTGGAGTGAGAACAAAAACGTGCACCTGATCGAAGGAAATTTTGAGGGTCAATTCGGCCGGCTCATCGAAGGGGAAACGGGTCTTAAATTCAAAGGCAAGCTCCTCAAATACAACGGCCGCCCCTTTTTCGTTGAAGATGTGATGGAATACATAACTCAATGTCACCCCTCAGAGTGACAGCAACATATGCCTTACCAACCCCCCAATCAAAGGAAAGACCTCAAAACACTGATCCAGCGGAAAAAGGAGTACATGAAGCTGGAATCCCAGGAAAAGCTCACGTGGTGCGGCGGGTGCGGCGATTACGGCATCCAAAAAGCTCTGGAACGCGCTTTAGTTCTCGAAAACCTGGGCACCCAGGACTTAGTGATTTTCTTTGATATCGGCTGTCATGGCAACGGATCGGACAAAATAGGCGCGTACACGTTCCACGGCCTGCATGGCCGCGTTATTCCCGTGGCGGCCGCCGCGGCGCTCGCCAACCCCCGCCTCAAAGTCATTGCCGAAGGGGGGGACGGAGGAACGCTTTCCGAAGGCATCAACCACCTCGTCCACGCGGTACGGAGTAATTACCCCATGGTCTTCATCCTCCACAACAATGAAAACTATGGT
>JAZDOH010000080.1:0-3907 GCA_043798815.1 Candidatus Peregrinibacteria bacterium
TTTTTTGAATTCATTCCAATCGGAATGAACCAAATGAGCGTCCCATCGGTCCACTTTCATGTCCGGATTTTTGGCGATGAAAGCCAGGTATTCCTGGTACAAAGCTTCCGCGTGGATTCCCATGCGATCCAAATAATCCAAATTGCTCTTATTGCGATGGTCGAATAGGTTGTAGTTGTATTCCACCCCATTGGAAAACGAGGCGAATTCGTCAATATGACTGCCGCCGTACTGGCCTTCCACATTGGGCGCTGTGCGGACGGATTTGATGAACGCCTGTGACTCAGGACTTTTAGGATTTTTGATGTAACTTTCCAGATTGCCCAAATCCCGTTTCCACACGCGCAGGCGTTCCCGCTCGCGGATGTACTCCAATTCGGCAATCGCTTTGGCCGCGTTGCCTGTGGGGTCGACAAGCGCTTCCTGAATGGCGGTTTTTTGCAATAAATCAGCGATCCTTAAAGCTCTTCCTGCCGGTGTGTTTGGATTTTGCTCGGCCCACATTTTGCCGCGATTCACCAGTTCCGCTCGCGGAGTTGTGGCGGGTAATTTTAATTCATCCTTGGCCGCCTGAGCGATCACATCATCAATTTTGGTGAGTACGTCGTTCGGGTCGGTGGGAGCCGCTCCTGATGCGTCTAGTCCCAAAGCGGTCAATTCCGCCGCGGGCACTGATGCCAATCTTGCCTGGATGTTTGTCCATTGAGTGCTGAACGCTTCTTGAGCGAGAGTGGTTTCCAATTCCCCTGTTCTCTTCGCATAAGCGGTTTCTGCGGCCGCGTTGTCTGTGGGTTCCGCGTAAACATTAAGTGACAAAGCATCTGCTTTCGCTTTCAATCGAGCCACTTCTCTTTCCTGCGCGGGCATGCGGATGTGCAGTAAATTGCCCTCGCGCGCGATCATCATCATGTCTTTTGATTCCCCCTGCATGGTGAACCGGCCGCGCAAATTCACATTGAAGTGATCCGATTTTGCCAATTCGTTCAGCATCCACAAATATTCATCCGCCGTACTCTCGGAATACACGCCATCCTTTAAGCTCGCCGTTCCCTCCTGATACACCATGGCAATGAGCACGCGGCGCACTTCGGGATGGTAAATGGGTTCCTGATTGCCGTGGCCTGCGATGGGAGTGTCTACAATTTCCGCCGCTTTTTGCAATTGGCGCATCACCTGTTCCATGCACCATTGCTCATGTTTGCTCAGTTCCGCGCGAGTGAAAGTTCTAAGGGCATCATCTTCCGGTATTTTTTCCCGCCACAGGCGAATTTGGGTTTCTTCCAGCGCTACATGACGTTTTAATTGTTCCGCATGAGTTCTATAGCGACCTTCCGGAATATGAGGACCCTTTTCATCTTTGGCTTCTCCGGCTCGCCTTAAACAAACGTTGATATAATGCTCGATTTTTTCCTTTCTTTGTTCATGGTAATCGATTTGTTCCTGCGCGGTTTTGGTGCCGGTAAGCGCAGCAGGAAAGTCACTTAAATCAATTTCTTTCCATGTCACTTCATCCGCCAAAAGGGTTGCCACATCCTGGATACCGTCGCGTTCCAATTCCGCGGTTTTTTCATTTACTTTATTTTGTAATTCATTGATGGCGCTGCGATTGACCCTGCCTCCATGTTCGAATCCTGTTGGCGGGTTTTGCGCCCACCGTTCGTAAATGAAAGGAAAGCGCTGGCGGTTTTTTTCGGGGTCATCGCTGGTGAAATCAGGGCCTAAAATAAAGCCTTCGTTTGCGCCATCGGTAAAGCCTTTTGTGTTTTGGCTGAGAATGGCAAACAAGAGCTGCCTCATTTCGCGTTCACGTTGGCTGGAGTAGCCTTGGCGGGGGAGTTCCCAAAACGCTTTGAGCTCATCGTCTTTGCCCACAATAGCTTCGTAGTGGTTCCTGTACCTCGTGTACACCTCTCGTTTTTCATATTCCACTTTTGTGTCTGATTGTTGGATGACCAGGCGTTGGCGTTCCACCATGTTGTCTCCGGATTGTTCCGTCAATTTTTCACGATCATCATGGGCTTGGCGGATTTTTTCTTCAACCGCGTTGTTTTGCGCGATGTACTCCTTGGCTTTTGTATCCAGAGTTCCCAAAAGGCCGCGCGCTTCCAATTCATCATCGGATGCCCAAGGTTTACTGGAAGGAATGGCGAGAAATATTCCATCAATTTCATCTTTTAATGCCTGTCCGTCTTTTGCGGCTTTGTTTAATTTGTAGGCTGGGCTGAGATTATTTTTGCCAATGAATTTGTTGTATTTGTCCCTTGCCTCATCAACTTTTTTGGCCAACTCTTTCATTTTCTCCCGTTCCTTTTCCGCCCCTTCGATCACCGCGTCCGCCTCTTTCAATTTTCTTTCTTCCGCGGCACGATCACGGGCCTGCACATCCACATCGGGAGCCACTTCACCGCTAGTTGCCCGGTATGCCAAACGATTCACCTCAAAACAGGGAATGGCGTTGGCTGGGTTTCGATGATTGAAACAACTGAAATCCATTGAGAATTTATCTAAATATTATATCACAATCAGAGCGAAAAATCGAGGGAGGATAGCTTGACGAACACTAAAAAAATGGCCTCTGATTTCTGCCCCGCCTGCCTCCCTCCCGGTAGACGAGGTCGGCAAGTAAGCCTCAAAAATGAACTTTTATGATTTTGGCACTAAATATTCGTAACGCTGCAGCATTAAATCCCGGACGGTTGGCATGCCGTCTTTGCCGGGCTGTTCGTAAATCGGGTAATCGCCTTCTTCCAACGTCGTTCTCATTGGAATTCCATCCGCATCCACTTTTTGCCCGACAATCAATCCATCCGGCGTGTAAGCGACTAAAGGCATTGGCAAGTGACTTGCATCATCATCCTCTTGGGTGATTGGTTTTGTGATTTCAATAACCCCCTCATTCACTCCTTTTTCGTACATGTAAACCAGAACCCCAAGCAAGGAACCGCCTTCCTCAATGGTTTCATAACGCTCCCCATGGTTGTCAGGAGTTAACGAATCGAAGACGCTTTGCAGGTTAACATTGTCGGTAGGGCTTTGAAGATTTGAGCTTGCCCCCGGTACTACAAGCCCCCCCAGTCGGCCTTTTGCCCTTGCCTCCAAAAGCGCTTTGAGCAGCCTGGGTCCCCGATGCGCAAACTCCGTTTCCAGTTGTTTGTAATCGGTGGTTTCCCTGGGAAATCCTCCTTCGTATTGCGCGGTTGTATCGACTCCGGATAATGTTCGTATGTTTTCCAAATATTCCTTCCAGGGCTGGTACGCTCTTTTGCCTGATCGATTTGCTTTTGGGTTTTCAAGCTTGAGAGTTTTCCCCGCGATTTTAATTTGAGTGATACAGCCGTCTTTTAGCCCCCCTTCAATAACCAAACTTTCGGTTCCATTCGCGTCGGGGAGTCCCGGCGTGCGCGGAATAATCTCAGTTTTATTGGAACCCAATTCCCGGTAATAGAACAGGTGCGGGTAGGCGATCATCGCGTCCAGGGCGGTGTACACGTCTGTTTCCCATCCCACAGAATGAACGTATCCCCAAAACGAGGGGTTGAGGCGGTATTGGGAAAGCAAAACATGAGCATCGGCCAATCGTTCCACTTCCTCTTTTGTCCACTCGGGAATGGCCTCTTTTGCTTCACGTCCTTCATAACGGGCCACGGCGGCATCAATCACAGGAGTTCCCGCGGGTCGACCCGCATCCGCGACAATATGATCCTGTCCCACCTCCGCGGCGAGTCGTTCCAGCATTCCTCTGATGGTGGGTTTATCCGGATTTGGGTTGACTTGTTCTGGTGCGGTGGACATTGCGATTAAGTTAAGTTTTTATAAGCTTCCAACGTTTGGTCATGAAATCGCCCGATTGTTTCCCCAATCGCCTTTTGGGTCGCCGGGCTCGCGGCGATGAGCTGATGAATGAAGT
>JAZDOH010000098.1:0-18686 GCA_043798815.1 Candidatus Peregrinibacteria bacterium
TTCAATCGCTATCGCGCGGATGGCTGGAGAAGACGTACAAATCCCGACAAGCACTGAACGAGATGGAAATTATGAAAGTAATTTGATGTACGTTAATTATTTCAGTGAGCCCAATGGATATCGGCAAATTTCGCTGGCGGATGTACTCGAGGGGAAACGAACGGATAAACGCGGCAACCCCGTGGATTTTAAAGACAAAATCATACTCATCGGCCCCACGGCAATTGATTTACAAGATCATTATCTGGCGCCCACCAGCGCCGGCATAAAAATGGCCGGAGTGGAAATTCATGCTAACGCGATCCAGACGATTTTGGAACGTGATTTTTTGCGTGATCAGTCCAGCGCGGCGCTTTGGATCACGATTCTGATTCTCATCGCGGCAAATCTTGCTTTGTTCTCGTGGTTACGGGTTCGATACGCCTTGCCATTGGCAGTTGTGGAGATGGTGGGAATGCTGGTGGCCGGACTTGTGGCGTATGAATTCGGCGTGTTTTTGAATGTAGTGTATCCAATGATGGCGGTTTTGCTCAGCTTTGTGGGCTCGTTCCTGCTCCGCTTTATTTTGGAACAAAAACAACGTCGGTTCATCCAGGGCGCTTTTGGGCATTATGTAAATAAATCCGTGGTGGATCAGGTTTTGCGCCATCCGGAATTACTCGAGTTGGGAGGTGCCAAGCGAACCGTTACTTCTTTCTTTTCCGACATCGCCAACTTCACCGGCGTGAGTGAGAAAATGGAGCCGCAAGAGCTTGTGAAATTTTTGAATGAATATTTACAAGAGATGACGGAAATAGTTTTGGCTCATCAGGGGACGCTGGATAAATATGAAGGCGACGCGATTGTGGCGTTTTTTGGAGCGCCGATTGCCATGCACGATCACGCCCACGCCGCGTGCCTCACCGCTTTGGAACACCAAGCCAAGCTCCGTGAACTCCGCAAAAAGTGGCACGGGGAAGGGCGCGCGGAACTGCATGTGCGCATCGGGCTCAACACCGGCGAAGCCGTGGTGGGCAACATGGGTTCGCGTGATCGATTCGATTACACCGCCATGGGCGACAATATCAACTTGGCTTCGCGTCTTGAAGGCGTGAACAAACAATACGGCACGGAGATTTTAATTTCCGAAAGCACATACGACGCCATAAAAGATGAATTGGTTTGCCGCGAAGTGGATTTGATCCGCGTGAAAGGTAAAGAAAAACCCGTGCGAATTTATGAGCTGGTTGGAGAAAAGGGTAAAGCGAAACAGGATTTCGCCTCTTTTGCCGCCGCTCTTAAGCTCTATCGCGATGGAAAATTTGGTGAAGCCAAACAAAAATTTCAAGCCCTGCCAGACGATCCCGTGGCCCGCGTGTTCGCGGAGCGTTGCGAAATATTTCTTAAAAACCCACCACCCACAAATTGGGATGGGGTGTATACGTTTAACGTAAAATAAATATGGCTGTTGAACTCGCAGAAAAACAACGTCCTATTGATATCAACGAAAGTCGTGGTGGTTCATTTTTGGGTGTTACGGACGATCTACCTGATTTCATGCAAGGTGCTCATAATTTCATTGATTCAGTTGGCAAAGCTTGGCGTGGGCGTTTTGAAAAAAAAGAGGCTAAAAATTTGAATGAATATCTGGCAGATGATCCTGAATTAAAAGCGCATGTGGAAGCCTACCGAAAATCACTTTTTGAGGAAATGGATCAGTTGGTTCAATCTGTAAAAGAAGAACCTTCTTTAACAGAGAGCTGTCAACGCATGGTAAATACCCTAAAAATCAATTGGGACACAATAGTGTTTAAGCTATTCCGACTGATTGATCTGAAAAATAATCCTGAAATGAGAGCGCGGATATTAAAAAATAAACAAGCTCCTCATTTTGAATTCGAAACTACTTTACCACTGAGAACTTTTGGTCAGTCGGTTCGTACTAGAAATGAAAATGGAGTGATTAAACTATCCTACCTTTCGATTTTGAATTCTGATGAATTATACCAAGTTACCATCCATGAATTCGCTCATGCATACGTTCAAGACATGAAAGGCCATACTTTTTTAGCCGGACCTTTGTTTGAAGGCGTCACTGAAGTAATCTCCTCTGAATTAAGAGACCCTCAGAATGAAGCTTACGTCAAGGAAAAACAAATAGCTACAATGCTATTCGCTTTAGATAAAGACGCGCTGATGGATTATTACGTCGGAGCAGATTCTATAGAGCAATTCGCCGAACGGCTTACTAAAACCATCCAATCAAGGGGTAAAACCCCTGCAGAGACGGAAATCATTATTGATAAAATCCTTAATCTTGATCCTATCTTCAGAAATTATGAGTTTGGCGCCAAACAACTCAATTTTCTAACTAACCGATTACCCAAAAAAGCTGATAGTTACACGGATACTAAGAATGCGCGACGAATAATCGATGCCAAAAATTCCGATGAACAAAGGAGGATTATTTTTGAAATTGTTCCTAACGCACAGGAGGCGGAAGACATTCTTAGGGGTCTGCATGACTTGCAATGGGAGTATTATCGGGAAAATGAAAATTTTTATCCGAATTTAGCCAGACAATTGGAAGAACTGATGCCCAAATCAAAAAAATAATTAAATAACCATGCTCGATTCTGAACTCCAATACTACATCGGAAAAATTCTCTGCACAGCGGACCCCAAAGACCCGTCTAGGTTCCTGCATCGGGATTTGCATCGAATCTTTTTGGTATTCGGTTTCACGGGGAGCGGCAAAGACACAGTGATCAATGAATTTTTGAAGGTGAATAAAGAGTATCCTTTTGCCAAATTCATCCGGACCCTCACGCGCACCAAACGGCCATCGGAACTGGAAATGGTGGATGGATTTTTCATCCAGCAAAAACTCTTTGATCACTTGAAAGATCATGGCCGGTTTTTTTATTCGTACGAGCGCTACGATTATCTGAAATTCGGCTACGACACGCTGTCACTTTTATTCCAGCTAACTCGCAACAATGTGGTCATGGTGGGGGGAACCGAAAAAAATTATGACGGATTGATGGATGGAATTCATTCCATATTCGGATCCATTCCCGTCACCACTATTTTCGTCAATCGCCCCAAGGAAGATATTTTGGCTCATATTAAAAAACGCGGCGGTGATCCAGAAGAAATGGAAGCCCGACTGAAATTCATTGAAAAGGAGTGGTATGAAAAACCGCAAAAGCCCATGGACTACGTTATTTGGAACAACAACCTGACCGATTCCGTCCACCAATTCCAGGGGATTGTACAAGAGATTCTAGGGTCTTCTTCAGGCGGGAAAGTGAGTGATGCGGATTCTGCTTTTGCATTGCTTTCAGGTTCCTCAGCAACAACGGAACAGAGGCTTTAATGGGCTGACAATATTGAAGGATTAGTTGTTTTAGGAACGATAAATCGAAGTTTTTGGTTTTTACAAAGATCTGACGCGCGTCAAAGAGGTCATATTTACCAAGCTCTTTTCCGCGACCGGCAATGAGTTTGATGAGAAAAAGAAATTCGGGCGGCACCAAGCGGATGCAATCTTTTTTATAACGGACTTTAACCTGCCGGGCTTCGATTTCCGGAGTGAGCGCAAACACAAAAGAATGCCGTGAGCCGCGTGGCTGTACGATGGACTCAAGGATGACACTGCACGTGATTCCCTCGACTATAAAAGGCGCGAGCAGTGAATGAAAAATTGGTTTCTTTTTATTGATTTTAAAATGAAGGCCTGTTGTTTTAACGGTCGCTGTGCG
The DNA here is from genome assembly GCA_043798815.1 of Candidatus Peregrinibacteria bacterium. Classification (GTDB taxonomy): domain Bacteria; phylum Patescibacteriota; class Gracilibacteria; order UM-FILTER-43-11; family UM-FILTER-43-11; genus JAZDOH01. The sequence goes on from JAZDOH010000098.1 coordinate 3,744, forward strand.
AAATTTTTCCGGCACCATAAAATCCAGATCTTTTGAAAAAGGTCGGTGGGAACCATACAAAAAAGCTGCCGCCCCACCTGTGAGGAACAGATGTTTTTTTTCTAATTTTGGCAAACGCAGGGCGAGCGCGTGGTAATGCCGATAAATGCGATCTAAAAGTTCCATGAAAATTCTATGAATTAGCGCAGCACCCAATACAGCACAAAGGATACCGTGACGATGAGGCCATTGCGCACGATCGTTTTGTAATCCCGACGATAAGACGGAGTATCGGGATTTTGGGATATGCGGTACGTCCAGCGGGTCATGTCTAAGGCGTAAGTGGCCAGTGTGAGCAAGAATAAATAACTGAAAATAGATGGATCTGTGAAAAACCAGTGGGGCGAGTAATCGAGCTCCGCAACGAGGGAGTTAAAAAAGTAGGTGGAAGCGATGAGCAAAATGATGAAGTGCAGGAGCTGATCTGCCAAATACATCAGCAAAGGGTGCATGGGGCTGCGTTCGCCGAGAACTATTTTTCCGTAATCAATGCCCCAATGAGTCAGGGCAACCAGCGCCATCGCACCCCACACGGAAGGCCAATTTAAAAATGGAATCAGAAGAACGGCCATGGCGATGAAGTGAATGAGGGCGTGAAGCGGCACTCCCCACCAACGGTTTTTTTTGGCATTGGCCAGCCATTGGGGCTGAAAAGCAAAATCCGCGAGAAAATGAGCGGTGACAAGACTGAGAATGAGGTTCATAGAAAAAATAGAAAAAAATTAAGTATTGGCTTTAAAACGCTTCACCACTTCATAGCTCACCATCGAGGCGATGCCGGCGTTGGTTTCCAGTAAATGCCGAAAATCCTGTTTTTGAAGCACGAGCAGTTCGGTTTCGGATGTGGTGCGAACGGTGGCATTGCGGGTGTCGTCGGACACAAGCGCCATTTCGCCAAAAAATTCACCTGTACCGAGTTCCGCCACCACGCGTTTGCCGCGGATCACTTCCACCGAACCTCGTTTGATGAGGTACATTTTTTCCGCGGGGTCTCCTTCGTTAAAAAGCACGTGGTTCGCTGGGTAATATTCCATGATCACTTTCGCGACAATGGCCTGCAAATCCGATTCGCTCAACTCACGAAAGAAAGGAACGCTTTTTAAGATTTGGATCATAGGAATTTAGGTTTTAATACGGGGGCATCTTACCACACTCTTGATTTTTCCGTAAAGGTATGCTAGCTTAAATGAACTGGTTGGTTTTCCGCTAACTTAAGCCAAAAACATGGAAAAAATCATTATTAAAGGAGCGCGCGTTCATAATCTTAAAAATATTGATGTGGAAATCCCTCGCGATCGGCTCGTCGTGCTTACGGGGCTTTCGGGTTCCGGCAAGTCTTCGCTGGCGTTTGACGCCATTTACGCGGAAGGCCAGCGCCGTTACGCGGAGAGTTTGAGCACCTACGCCCGGCAATTTTTGGAACTTATGGAAAAACCGGATGTGGATTCGATCGACGGATTGTCCCCCGCGATTTCCATCGACCAAAAAACCGCCAGCCGCAATCCCCGTTCCACCGTGGGCACCGTGACGGAAATTTACGATTACCTGCGTTTGATTTTCGCCAAAATCGGCCATCCCCATTGCCATCAATGCGGTCAGCCCATCGCAAAACAATCGACAAGTCAAATCGTGGATCTGGTAACCGCCATGCCCGAAGGCAAACGGATTATGATTTTGTCGCCCGTGATTCGTGATCGCAAGGGGGAGCACATCAAGGTGATTGAAAAGATCAAAAAGGATGGGTTCGTGCGCGTGCGCGTGGACGGAGAAGTATTGGGAGTCAATGAGCCGATGGATTTGGATTCCAATAAAAAACATACGATTGAAATCGTGGTAGATCGTGTGGTGGTGAAGAATTTTGATAAAAAAATCACCGTGCTCAAGTCCGGAGAAACCGTGGAAGAAAAAAACGAGGATCGGTCACGCCTCGCGGATTCCATTGAAACCTCACTCAAGCACGGGCATGGTCTGGTGAAGATTGTGGACGTGGACGCGAAAACAGAACAACTCTTTTCGGAAAATCTGGCATGTGAAACCTGCGGCATTTCGGTTTCAGACATTCAGCCCCGATCGTTCAGCTTCAATTCACCGCATGGTGCTTGCGAAGCGTGTCATGGGCTTGGATCTTTGCTTAAAATCAATCCAAAACTCGTGATGCCCAATCCACGGCTCACCATCGCGGAAGGGGCGATTTTGCCCTGGTCGACCTCTTCGATGCGCATGACCTGGTATAATAATTTGCTCCGTGAAGTGGGCAAAAAATATGGATTCGATGTGAACACCCCCGTGGGAGAACTCACGGAAAAACAATTGAATATTATTTTTTATGGCACGAGTGATCAAAAATTCAAGGCTAATTACACCAGCCCCAATACGAGCTATGAAGTGGAAACAAGTTATGAAGGTGTGATTCCGAACCTGGAACGCCGGTACCATGAAAGTGAGTCGGATTATTTGCGCAAAAACATCGAAAAATTCATGGAAATCCTCACCTGTGAGGTGTGCAAAGGAAAACGTCTGCGGCCGGAGATTTTAGCGGTGACCGTGGGGGGTAATTCTATAATCCGGGTCGTCGAGCTTTCCATTGATCAGGCGCATCAATTGTTCCGGGATCTGCTGCCCGAATCAGGAAAAAACATTTTGACGAACATGGAATATCAGATCGCGCGGCTCATCATCCAGGAAATCATGAAACGTCTTGAGTTTTTAAAGAACGTGGGGCTGAGTTACCTGACGCTTGATCGCACGGCCAACACGCTTTCCGGCGGAGAAGCTCAGCGAATCCGGCTCGCGACGCAAATCGGTTCCTCACTGCAGGGTGTGCTTTACGTGCTGGATGAACCGAGCATCGGATTGCATCAGCGCGACAACGCCCGCCTGATCAAAACACTCATTCAGCTCCGGGATTTAGGAAATACGGTGCTCGTAGTGGAGCATGATGAAGAAACCATACGTTCCGCTGATTACGTGCTGGACATTGGGCCCGGAGCAGGCAAGCACGGCGGAGAAATCGTGGCCGTGGGCACAGCGGAAGAAATCATGAACAATCCCAAATCGCTCACGGGCCAATACCTGTCCGGCAAAAAAAAGATCGAGATTCCCAAAAAACGCCGCCAAGGCAGCGGGAAATTCCTGGAAATTCTGGGAGCGCGCGAACACAATTTAAAAAACATCGATGTAAAATTGCCGCTCAATTCGTTTATCGGCATCACGGGAGTTTCCGGTTCCGGCAAATCCTCCCTCATCAATTACATTCTGTGCCCGGCGCTCAATTCCAAGCTGAACCGCGCCAAGGACAAACCGGGCGCCCACAAAGAAATCCTTGGGACGGAGCATTTGGATAAAATGATCAACATCGATCAGTCACCCATTGGACGCACACCCCGGAGCAATCCGGCGACGTACACGGGCGTGTTCACGGAAATCCGGGAACTGTTTGCGGGCACCACCGAAGCGCGCCTGCGAGGATACCGGGAAGGACGTTTCAGCTTCAATGTGAAAGGAGGGCGCTGTGAAGCGTGCCAGGGAGACGGGGAAGTGAAAATCGAAATGCACTTTTTGCCCGACGTGTACGTGAAGTGCGAAGTGTGCAAAGGCAAACGCTACAATGCCGAAGCGCTGGATGTCACCTGGCATGGCAAGAACATCGCAGATGTGCTGGACATGACGGTGGAAGAAGCTCTGGACTTTTTCAACGCCGTTCCGCAGATCAAAACCAAACTGCAAACGCTCGTGGAAGTGGGGTTGGGCTACATTCATTTGGGACAAAACGCGACGACGCTGTCCGGAGGGGAAGCCCAGCGCGTGAAGCTGGCCACGGAACTCGCCAAACGCGCCACCGGAAACACCATTTACGTGCTGGATGAGCCCACCACCGGCTTGCATTTTGAAGACGTTAAAAAACTCCTTGGCGTGCTGCAGGCGCTCGTGGATAAGGGGAACACCGTGATCGCCATCGAACACAATTTGGACGTGATCAAATCCGTGGACTATCTCATCGACTTGGGGCCTGAAGGCGGCGAAGAAGGCGGAAAAATCGTCGCCATTGGAACTCCGGAAGAGGTGGCGAAGGATAAAAAAAGCTACACGGGTCAGTTTTTGGCGAAAATGCTGGCTTAAAAGTTAACTTTTGTTTACTATCTTGTTTACAATTGATAAAATTTAGTTTACAATTGATATGACAATTAATTTTGAAAAATCTTATGTCTTTAAAAGATTTATTGAAATTCGCTAAGCGGCAACGGAAAGTAAGCACTTCTGAAATTGCTAAACATTATAAAGTATCCCGACAATACGCGTCACGTTTACTGAATAGGCTTGTTGGAAGTCAGCAGCTTATCAAAATCGGTTCCACGCGATCCGCTTTTTATATTCATCCCGATCATGCGGATACGGTCGAAAAGCCAGTAACTCAGAAAAGATTTAAGAATAAAAATCTTAAGGAGCACGAAGTATGGGATATACTACAACGTAAAAGCCTTGCGTTATCCTCTTTAAAAGAAAACATCAAATCGATTCTTGATTACGCCTTCACGGAAATGCTCAATAACGCCATTGAGCACTCCCGATCACGCGCTGTCGAGGTTAGTGTCGAAGAAAATGGCTCACGTCTCATATTTCACGTGAACGATCGCGGCATAGGCGTCTTTAGAAATGTTATGCGTGAAAGGAAATTAAAATCGGAATGGGAAGCGATACAGGATTTACTGAAGGGGAAAACAACTACTAAACCCCGAGCTCATTCCGGAGAAGGGATTTTTTTCACCTCAAAAATCGCCGATACTTTCACGCTGGAAAGCTTTAACTTCAGACTGATTGTGGACAATACTTTGCCTGATATTTTTGTGGAAGAACTCCATTTTGGAAATGAACGGTCCAAACGAGGGACACGAGTGACGTTCTCAATTGATCGGAAATCCAAAAAACACCTCAACGATGTTTTCTCTAAATTTCAAACTGATCCTGAAGAATACGCGTTCGATAAGACCGAAATTCATGTAAAACTGTACACTCAGGGAACCGTTCACGTTTCGCGGTCTCAGGCACGGCGCATTTTGGCCGGACTCGAAAAATTCAAGCTGATCGTTTTGGACTTTGATAAAATACCGACCGTCGGACAGGCTTTTGCGGATGAAATATTCCGGGTATTCAAAAACAAGCACCCCACTATCAAAATACAGCCGATCCATATGAATGAGGCCGTTCGATTCATGATCGGGCGGGTGAGATGGTAAGGTCAACCGGCTTTATCCCAATACGCTTCATCTACTTTGCCCGATGCCAGATCTTTCCAATACTGCTCATTCATGCGACCGTTGCTGCGACGAAGCATGTATTCTTTTACTTTTGTAATTTTTTTGGAACGGGTTGCAGTAGGATTTTTTCTAACGGTATCGCCAATGAATGCTTCCGTTGCCATGCCGATTAAGTATGCGGCGATAGTTGCCTCATCTTCGTCGGGATCTTTCGCGCCATATGGCTCAGCAAATCCACTTCGTAATGCTTCCGTACGGCTCAGCTTTTTGTATCCATCCCCCACATAAGTCCTTTTTCCATCAGAAGCCAATTGAACCCACTCGCGATCATTCATACCTCTGCAAACTTGCGCGTCAGTGTTGCATTTTCCGGTTGCTAAACCATCCATGTTGTCGGCTGTGTGTTCCAGTTCATGATGTATGAGCATCAAGTGTTCCAAGTTAGAATATGATTGGAAATCGTTTTTGACCACTTCATCCCCTAAATCATTCCAGCAGATCCATAAAAAATTTCTTCCATTTTCCGGATAAGTCCACGCGCCAGCTTTGATTTTTGTATATTTCGTTGAAACAATCACTAATTTTAAACGGTTAATGTATTCCGGTGGGTATTTTGATAAGGCCTTCCTGAGATACCCAAGGGCGATTTTTTTTTCACTGAGATCCAATTGTCCAAAACCCGTAAATTGTATTTCGCACTGATAGCGCTGCTCTAAAAAATCCACTTCTTTCAAAACGGCTTCATCATATTTATCCAATGTAAAAATATCCGCAATCGCAGTTCCAATGGGCAGTTTGCTACCGAGGTAGGCGGCGGCGGCCCCCCCAACCAGCGCGGCAAGGAATTTGCGCCGAGTGGTGGCGCCCAAAGGTTTTGCGACGGAAACATTGATCTGCTCTGCTCTCCATAAACCTGCGGAAATTCTGGGAAACAGTTTTTCAAAAAATCCACGCCGATCTATGTTCGGCTCGTTTGGATCTGCTCCGTCAGTGGGTTCAGGTCTATTGGTCATTTTAAATTCGTTTCGCCACAATCAAAGTGATGTCATCCTGTTGCGGGTATTTACCCATGAAGTCGCGGACGTCTTTTAGGAGGGCGTCGTGAATGCCCTGGGCGGTTTTTAGTTTGGCGTGACGGGCGATCGATTCTTTGAATCGGTCCATTCCGTAGGTTTCTTTTTCATTTTTCCACGCCTCAGGAATGCCATCGGTGTAAAACACGAGCACATCATCGGGCGCCACTTTCACGATTTCGGTTTTCGTGAGCTTGGAAAGATCGGGAACCATTCCCAAGGCCATGCCGCCCGTTTCCAATTGCCGGACTTCATGAGTTTTGGCCTGGTAATGGAGGATGGGATCGTGGCCCGCCTGGGTGTAACTGAGTTCGTGTTTGTTCTCATCCCACAGCGCCATGACCATGGTCATGAAGACGTTGGGGCGGGTTTTCATTTTGAGAATTTTGTTCAAATGCACCACGAGCGCCTGAGGACTTGGATCATATTCCACCAAGGCGGGAACGAGCGCGTTGTTGATGGCCGCCACCAATCCCGCCGGCACCCCGTGACCCGTGACGTCCGCCACGTAAAAGAGCCATTGGTTTTTTTCGAGGCCGATAAAATCATAACAATCTCCTCCCACTTCGGTTGCTGAGTACAGGCTGGCCGCCAAGTCGAGGCTTTTGATGACCGGAAGGGTTTTGGGCAACAGTTCCCGCTGGATTTCGCCTGCGAGCTCGAGCTCGTGGGTGAGTTTTTCCTTTTCGACGAGCACTTTGGTGCTTTTTTCCAAATCCGTGGCCATTTTGTTGAACGTGTCCGCCAGGAGTCCGATTTCGTTTTTACTGTGAACGGAAATGCGGGTTTTAAGATCCCCATGACCGATTTTTACCGCGCCCTCGCTGAGCGCGCGAATGGGCGACGTGATGCGTCCGGCGACCAGTCCGCCGATGAACAGGGCGATCGCGACGCCCAACAGCGCCAAAAACCCGATGTTGAACGCCGTGCTGCGAATGCGCTGGCCCAAGGCCGCGTAACTCACGTTGTAACGGATGGAATAGGTTCGCGTGATGTTGTTCGGGTCACGAAAGGGGTAAATGATGTCCGCGATTTGCTCCGCATCCCCTATGGCGTCCGCGTCACGGCCATTAAAATTGGCGTAACGCAACCCTTGTTCCTCTTTTTCCAGATACACTGTCCGCTCCGACTCTTTAATAACAAAACTGGGCCATATCGCCTGCACGCGTTCCAAATCATCTTCGGAAATAGCGCTTTGGGCCTCTTCCGCCGGCTGACCTAAAATATTCCCCTGATACAAAGTTTCCCCTTTGTAATTGTAAATGCTCATGCCCGTCACATCCGGGTTGAGGCCATAAATCTCCGACATTTCCCGATTGAAATTGGCAAACGCCTGAGGAACATAGTTGTTTTCGTAATTTCGGACGATTCGTTCGTGGGTGAGCTCCGCAAAACTCACGGTCTTTACGAAAATGTCGTGACTCAATTCTTTGGTCTTTTCATCGATCACAAAATACGTCGTGGCTCCCAGGATCACCAGGATGATTAAAGACGTGGCCGCGACGATTTGCGATTTAACGGAGCGGAACATGGAGAATTAATTTTAAAATTTAACCTATAGACCATTGTTTATTTTTTGCAAGAGCTACTGCTGTATACAAAGGAACTCTGTCCATCTCTTTTTCCGCTTTTGCCAACTCCCGCGCAAGCATTGCATGGCTGTTCCAAAATTTATCTCTTAATATCTGTAAATTATTCCGGTAAATGGCATTGTTGATATTGGTTAACGGATCTAAGCCGTTGCTTCCTACATGTTTTGACGACAATACATCTCCTAAATGAACTTTTTGATCTGGTTTTACGGCATTTAACAAATCGTCTAAACTTCCAAAAACTCTTTTGGGAACCGGATTAAAATAATTTTCAAGGCTTCCAAAAATGGCATATGGACCAATGGCGGTAGGCAAGAGGTCATTCTCAATTTTTTCTCTCCCTTTGAGATCCATTATCTGCTTCCAATCAAGATTTTTAGGGAAATCACGCCCTGCCGCCGAAGCCTGAAAGTCTCTAAATATGATAGTGCTTGTTTCTTTTTCTAATTCCAATTTGCGATTAAAATAAGCTGCTATTGCCAATTCCAAATTCTCATAATCATCTTGTTCCGCTTTCTCTGAGCGCTCACTTTCTTGTCTTGCCCGATTCACTTCTTCGATAGCAATAGGATTGCCTTTCAATGATATATACCTGCTCTGGGCTAAGCGATTCTTTTCGTATGCCTTTTTATATATTTCAAAAGCCTGGCGTGGCCAGGAACCCGGACGTGTAATAGCTGGGTTGAGTATAGTATTCACATACCATAAGTAATCAGGACCATTTCTACGCATGGTTGCTAAATCTCCTTTAATTTCCTCTAAATTACTTTGATCTGCTTTTTTTCGACTGCGCCACTGCGAATCTATGTGCGCCTGTATTACATCCAATGCATCTGAATCCAATTGTCCGACTTCTGCGACAGAGGCGCCAGCTGGAGCGTTCGCCCCTGGCTCTTTAGTTGCGCCTGCTACGGCTTTTGGTGCAACTTCAGGTTGATCAGCACCAGTATAAATTCCTGCCAAATAATTTGTAGCGTCAAGAAAAGCTTGTTTTCTTGTTGGGGTATCGTTTAAGTCAGCCCAACCAGCCACTTCGTATTTTTTCCAAAAAGTTTTCCATTCCCCATCCGATAAATTGCCCTGGCAATCATAATATAAGTAAGCTGAGAGTGCGTTTATGGCATAACCCCCCAACCAACCATCGATGCGTGTGTTGGAGTTTGAGCTTCTGTCTTCTTCACGCACATCATAACGTCCGCCATGGGTAGTGAAAAGATTGTAATCCAAAAATCGCTGCAAAGCATAAGCGGCATAACGTTCCTGCTTAGGAGTAAGATTAGATTCATTTAAAATCGACACGCAGAAACGATGATTCCAGTCGGAAGCTTTATCCGCCTTAGTATCAAAAGTCCAATGGGTTTTTAAAAATTCGGCAAAAGGTTTAAGAGCGTCTAGGTTGCCACGCAATTTGTCCAAACTTAAAGCGGCTTCGATTTTTGACTTGAATGGAGCAATGCCGGCTTCTAAATTTTTATCAACGGCATGTTTGATTTTCTTGCGCTCAACTTTTTTTTCTTCCTCAACCTTTTCTGTGCTCGCGGCGGGAGTGGCGTTTGGAACGTTCGGTTTGGCGTCGTTTGCGGGTGCTGGTTCCGCTGGAGCATCATCTGCAGGAGCTTCAAGTGACGAAACCATCCCCCTTTCCCTCCCGCCCCGTGCATCCCCAAAACCGGTGGCAGCAACTTCATTTCCTCCATGCTGATAAATTTGCCGCTGGGGAGCCAAAGAATCAAAAGCGATGTTAAAACAAGTCAATTTCATGTTTATTTTTAATCTAATTATTATAGCACAACCAAGAGTAAAAAGCAATTGCCTTATCGCGTATCATCTCCCTATAATGGGAACATCATGATTGAATACGAAGAACGCATCATCAGCCCCGTCGCCGTCAATGCCGATACCGTCGCGCTAGACATGGCCTTGCGACCCAGGACTTTGGCGGAGTACATCGGCCAAACGGACATTAAGATGAATTTGGGTGTGGCGCTTTCCGCGGCTCAAAAACGAGGGGAACCGCTTGAGCATATTTTGCTGTACGGTCCGCCCGGATTGGGAAAAACCACTCTCGCTTACATCATCGCGCGGGAAATGGGGGTCAGTATTCGCACCACCTCGGGGCCAGCGATTGAAAAACAGGGCGATTTAGCGTCCATTCTCACCAACTTAAAGCCCAATGACATTTTATTCATTGATGAAATCCACCGCCTGAAAACGCAAATCGAGGAGGTTTTGTACAGCGCCATGGAGGATTACGCGCTGGATTTGATCATCGGCAAGGGGCCGGGGGCGCGGTCGATGCGGTTGGAATTGCCGCCGTTCACGCTCATCGGTGCCACCACCAAGGCGGGCACGCTGTCCTCCCCGCTCCGCGACCGGTTCGGGCATTTGTACAAGCTGGATTTTTATGAACAAAATGAAATGGAGTCCATCGTGAAACGCTCCGCCAAACTCCTCGATGTAACGGTTGAAGAGGCGGCCGCGCGGGAAATCGCCAAATGCGCACGTCGCACGCCGCGCGTGGCCAATCGCCTGCTCAAACGCGTGCGGGACTTTGCAACGGTGGAAAATCAGAGTAAGATTGACTTCCCATTCGCCAGGCGATGTTTGGGCCGGATCGGCGTGGACACGCTGGGTCTGGATAAATCGGATCGGAAACTCCTCGTCACCATCATTGAAAAGTTCAAAGGCGGTCCCGTGGGCCTAAACGCCCTGGCGGCGGCCACCGCGGAAGAAATCGAGACGATCGAAGACGTTTATGAGCCATACTTGCTTCAAATCGGATTTTTGGATCGTACCAATCGCGGTCGCATGGTGACGGAAAACGCTTACGCGCATCTGGAGCTGGAACCGCCCTCAACCCCTCATCCTCTCTTTTAATCCATGGATCACCTTCAGGAGATCAAATCCAGGCTCTCAATCGAAGAGCTCGTGAGCTCTTATGTTCCGCTGAAACGAGCGGGAAAGAATTTAAAAGGTCTTTGCCCGTTCCACGCGGAAAAAACACCGAGTTTCATCGTGAGCCCCGACAAAGAAATCGCCTATTGTTTCGGCTGCAACAAGGGCGGAGATATCTTTAAATTCACGCAGCTCATGGAGAATTGTGATTTTGGCGAAGTGGTGAAAATGCTGGCGGAAAGAACCGGCGTTAAACTGCCGCGCTCCATTCCTCAAAACCAAAACAAACGGATGGAATTGCTGGAAATTCATCAGGAGGCGATGCGATTTTTTCAGCATCAGCTGACCGAACATCCCAAAGCCAAAGAGTATTTTCTCAGGCGCGGGCTGAGCGAGGCGACACTGGAAAAATTCCATTTGGGGTATGCGCCCGATTCTTTTACGGCGCTCAAAGACCATTTGCTCAAAAAAGGATATTTGGAGACAGCTCTGATTGAATCGGGACTATTGATTCAGCGTTCTATGGCCGACAAAAGCAGTTACGACCGGTTTCGGAACCGCCTGATGTTTCCTTTGTTCGACCATCAAGGCAATCCGGTGGGATTTGGGGGACGGGCCATGGATGGCGGCGAGCCGAAATACCTGAATTCCCCCGAAACCCTGATCTACCAAAAAAGCCTGTTGCTTTACGGTCTCAACTTCGCCAAAGACGCCATTAAAAAGGAAGATCGGGCGATCATGGTGGAAGGTTACATGGACGCGATCGCGGCCCACCAGGCCGGCACGGCGAATTTGGTGGCCACTTCGGGCACGGCGCTCACCCCGCAACAACTCAAATTGCTCAAGCGCTACACTCCTCGGGTGGCTTTCGCGTTTGACCGTGATGTCGCCGGCCAGCTGGCAACCCTGCGCGCCATTGAACTCGCTCAAATCCAGGAATTTGATATTGGAATCATTGAAGTTCCCGAAGGCAAAGATCCGGACGAATGCATCCAAAAAAACCCTGAAGCCTGGTTTAAAACGGCCGCGGAACCCGTGCCGGCCATGGATTTTTACTTCAATTATGCCCGCCGCCAGTTCGACCCGGCCACCTTGCCCGGCAAAAAAGGAATGTTGGGGCTTTTGCTTCCGCTCATCAAGCAATATTCGAGCGAAATGGAGCAGGGCGTGTATTTGGATCGGTTGTCACTGGAACTGAAAACGGACACCAAATTGCTCTGGAATGATCTTAAAAAAACCAAAACCGCTCCCACTTTTTTGGGGCCGTCACCGGTTGAATCCCCTCTGCCCGATAAAAAAATATTTGGCCGCGAAGCTTATTTGCTCGGTTTTATCTTTCAATTTCCACACTTTTATTCGATCGTGCATGAGGGCCTAATCGACAACATTCCATTTGACTCTGAAACCCGAGCCTTTTACAATGTCTGCAAAGCTGTGTATGAGCAGGAAGGGGGTTTGAAGGTGGACGAGATTAAAAACCGGCTGGAGCCGGAAGCGTCCGAAGCCCTCGAAATCTTCCGATTGCTCGTCGAAGAACATTATCCTGACTTTTCGGAAGAGGCGGCGGAACGTGAGATCCGCAATCTCATCCGAAGCGTCAATCGCGCCAATCTCTACAAAGCCCAAAAGGAAGTGGAATTCAAAATCCGGGGCTCAAAAGAAACGGATGACCGGAATTTGCTCCTGAACGAATACAATGAAATTCTGAAATTGAGTTCTAAATTATAAACCCCTTTTGCAACTATTATGGCCAAAAAGATTCAGAAAAAATTCATCGCTCAGCCCGATGAGGCCACGCTGGCCAAATATCCCAAGGCCATTCGCGACCTGATTCAAAAAGGCCGTGAGCAGCGTTTTGTGACGCATCAGGAGCTCCTCAAAGCCATGCCGGAAATTGAGGATAACGTGATTTTGCTCGATGAGATTTACACATTGTTCATGGAACTTGGGATTGAGGTGATTGACGTGAAACAAGACCTGATTTGGGGCAAGCAAGCAAAAAAGGGAGGCGGAGCTGGCGGCGAAGAAGATGAATTCGATCTTTCGGACATCGATGAATATCTGGAAGAAGAGGAAGACGGAGAAAAAGAAGCTGAAAAAGAGGAAGAAGAGGAAGAGGTTCCGGAAGTGGTGAAACATCAGACCAATCTCAAAGAAATCGCGAACGACTCCGTGCGCATGTATTTGAGTGAAATCGGGCGGGTGGAATTGCTCACTGGAGATGAGGAAATCAGGTTGGCTAAACGCATTGCCCGCGGGGATCCCGTGGCCAAGCAGAAGCTGGCGGAAGCAAACTTGAGGTTGGTGGTTTCCATCGCCAAAAAATATATCGGCCGCGGCCTGTCGTTTCTCGATTTGATTCAGGAGGGAAATATCGGGTTGTTCCGCGCGGTGGAAAAATTCGACCCCAAACGCGGATTCAAGTTTTCCACTTACGCCACCTGGTGGATCCGGCAAGCCATCACCCGCGCCATCGCGGATCAGGCACGCACCATCCGAATTCCCGTTCACATGGTGGAAACGATCAATAAGCTTACCCACACTCAGCGACGGTTGCTGCAGGAATTGGGTCGCGAACCCACCGTGGAAGAATTGGCGTCAGAAATGGATCTGGATGTTAAAAAGGTTCGCCACATTCTCAAAATTTCTCAGGACATTATCTCCCTCGAAGCGCCGGTGGGCGCCGAGGAGGATAGTAAGTTGGGGGATTTCATTGAAGATGATGAAGCGATTTCCCCTGCGGACGCTACCGGCCGCCAGATCATGAAGGAGAACATCCGCCACATGCTCCAATACCTCACGCCCCGGGAACAAAAGATCATCCGCATGCGCTTTGGCCTGGATGACGGCATCGGCCACACGCTCGAAGAAGTGGGCAAGGAGTTTGGCGTCACCCGCGAACGCATCCGCCAAATTGAGGCAAAAATCCTCCAAAAACTTCGCGATCACCCAACCAGCGTTAAGATCAAAGAATATTTATAACCCCTTTTTTCCCATGACCAACCCAATCAATGATGAGAAGGCTGTTTTGCTCACCAAACCTGGCCTGCAAAAGATCAAAGACGAGCTAAAAACCTGTAAGGAAATCCGCCGCAAGGAAGTGGCGGCTCGTCTTAAAGAAGCCATCGCGTATGGTGATCTTTCCGAAAATTCCGAATACGAGGAAGCCAAAAACGAACAGGCATTCGTGGAAGGACGAATTCTGGAACTCGAAAAAATGGTCGAAAACGCCAAAATCATTCATGAGGAAGAAAAAGGCGGCCAAGACACCGTTCAAATCGGCACCACCGTGACCGTGCAGAACATGACGGAGGAAGATGAACCGGAAACCTACACAATCGTGGGTTCTACTGAAGCCGACCCCACCGAGCACAAAATCTCTAACGAATCCCCCATCGGTTCGGCTCTCATCGGAAAAGCCAAAGGAGAGATGATCAAGGTGAAAGTGCCCGCCGGGCTGTACGAGTACAAAGTTCTCAAGATCAAATAAGATTCAATGCAATCGCATTTGAGTGTGATCACCGCCGACCTCGTCCGCTTCAAATCCTTTGACGCGCCTACCCATCGGAATGAAATTAAACGTGTCATGATGTATGTTGAAAAAAGGTTCCGTAAACTTCCCGGGGTTTTTGTGAAAAAAATGACAGCTGGGTGCAATCCAGTGCTGATGATTACTTTTAAACCGCGGCATCAGCGGCCATTGATTCTGCTGCATGGACATTTGGATGTGGTGCCGGCCGAAGAGCAACAATTCATTCCAAAAAAACGAGGAAATCGGCTGTATGGGCGTGGAGCAATGGACATGAAAAGCGGATGCGCTGTCATGATCGCCCTGATTGAGTACTTCGCCAGGCAATCTGAACGGCCGGATGTTGGCTTTGTGTTTGTGGGAGATGAAGAAACCTCTGGCAAAAGCACGAAGCTGATTTTGAAAAAAGGATACCGCCCTCAGCTCTTCATTACCGTGGAGCCAACCGACCTTAATTTGATCACAGAAACCAAGGGGGTTCTTTGGATGGAAGGTGCGATCAAAGGAAAGGCGACGCACGGGTCCATGCCATGGCTGGGAAAAAATCCCATTGAACTTTT